>CAMLOZ010000265.1 GCA_946481625.1 uncultured Haloferula sp.
TCGCCGGCGAGGGTGAGATCCACGTCCGGCATGTCGATCTTGATGATCGCCTGCTGGTTGCTGATCACGGATTCCAGCCGCTCGAGCACATCGCTGACGCAGGAGCGCAGGCGGAAGGGTTTCACCTTGAGCGCCGCGGCTTCGCCGGATTCGAGGCGGGAGATGACCAGCATGTCCTCCACAATGCGGGAGATGCGCTCGGTGTGCTTCCGCATCACCTTGAGGAAACGGCGCGTCAGTTCCTTGTCATCAACGAGGTCGTCGTCGATAAGGTTCTCCAGATAGCCGTTGATGATGGCCAGGGGCGTGCGCAACTCATGGGACGCATTCGCCACGAAGTCCTTCCGGATCTGCTCGGTCTGGTATTCGCTGGTCACGTCACGGATCACGACTCGGGTGGTGGGGTCTTCCGCCGGGCTGTCGGAGAGCCGTGCGGCATCGATGACCCAGGCATTCATGCCGCGGCGCTCCTGATCGCCGAGGGGCGAGGACTGCTGGCCGAGCACGGCGCGGGTGATGGTGGCTTCGCCGGTGTCCAGACAGCGCATCAGTGCGGCGGCGAGCCGCTGGTCGAGGAAGGCCTCGTGCACCGTACGGCCGGTCAGGTCGCGGCCGCGGAAGAGCGTGCGGGCCGCCTTGTTCGCGAACAGCACCCGGGCATCCGCATCCACCAGCATGAAGGCGTCTCCCAACGCATCGAGCAATTGGTCGCGTTCCTTGCGGGCCGTCCGCAGGTCGAGGTCGAGCTTCATCTTCCAGGAGGAGACCTCCTCCGCAAATTCCCGGCGGGCGCGGCGCAGGCGCAGCCAAGTGACACCGAGGGCCACGAAGGCGCACAGCGCCGCGAGGATCGGGGCGATGACAAGGGGATCGGTCATCCTCAGAGGGACGACACGCAGTACCCGATGCCACGCACGGTTTCAACCATCGCTGCATGTTCGCCCAATTTCTGCCGGAGACGTTTCATGTGGGTGTCGAGGGTGCGGCTATGCACCTCGTCGCTGTAACCCCAAACGGTGCGGAGCAGGTCGTTGCGGTCCTGGGCCCGCCCCGCCCGCTCGGTAAGGAAGAGCAGCAGCTTGAACTCCGTGGAGGTGAGCTCGACCGGCTGGCCTTTGAGGTAAAATTTGAGCGAGTTCTTATCGAAGCGGAAGGGGCCGTAGGTCACCTCCACCGCCCCTGGCGGGCCGTCGCTGCGCTTCAGCACGGCCTGAACCCGGAGCATCAGCTCCTTCGGGGAAAAGGGCTTGGTCAGGTAATCGTCCGCACCCGCTTCGAGGCCCTGGATGCGGTCTTCGGTTTGGGCTCGCGCGGTGAGCATGATCACCGGGATATCGCGGCTGCGGGAGTCGCGGCGCAGCTCCTTGAAAACCCCATAGCCGTCCTTGCCGGGAAGCATCAAATCGAGGATCACAAGATCGGGGCGCTGGTTGATGGCCATATCGGCACCGGTGATGCCGTCATGCGCCTTCAGCACCTCGAAACCGGCCCGCTCCAGATTGAAGCCTACCAGGTCCGCGATGTCGCGCTCATCCTCGACAATCAGGATTTTCTGCATGCGCGCTGAGCTTTAGGGGCACCCAATCCCGCCGGGAACGGAGCGCTTGTGACGAAATCGACAAATTCAGAATTACTAATCTCTAAGCACTAATTTTCAAATGAGCCAGCGTTCGGAAGGAGCTGGCGCAGGAAAGGAGACTGGCAACGGGGCTACCGTGGGACAGTCCCTTCCCAACACACATCAGTTCAGAAATTATTGCTTAATAATTAGTCATTTATGACTTTCGTGCCACTCCTTGTAGACCACGGGGGAGATTTCGGACGGCTTGATTTCGGACCGGCCGCCCCAAAAGACGTTCGTGTAGCTGACCGGAATGCCGACCGACTCGAGGTGGCGGTCGATGGCGGCCTTGTGCTCCATCACGCGCGCTTTTTCGGTGCCGTGCACCACGCCCATGATATTCACGTTGCCGAACTGCGGGCCGCCCTCGCGCCAGTAGCAGTGGGTCATGCAGTAGTGGCGGCCGACCTCCCCTCCCGCCTCGATCTCGCGGCCCTTGGGCACGGCCCAGTGGAAGAGGCCGTTGAAGCGGGTGACCCGCTCCCCGGTGGAGGAAGGCTTCACGTGCTCCAGGAAGGTGGAGAAACGGCCGATGACCTTCTTCGCGTTAAGGGTTTCGGCGACCTCGCAGAAGCGCCCGGTGCTCATGCCCAGCTTGGCGGCGAGACCGTCCCAGGGATTCGCGACGATTTCATCCGGAGCGAGTTCCTCCTTCAGGCAGAGCAGGACTTCCCATTCTTCCGGGGAAAGCTCCACGGTGGCGGTCGTCATCATCTCGGCGGGCACGTCGGCCTTGTCGCCGGGTTCGAGGGTGCGGCGGCGGACATGGCCCACGCCGAGGGCGAAGACGCCGTTGGCGGGCATCAGGAGGTATTCCTCCGCCCCCGTGAGGCGCATCAGGGCAGTGGCGTGCTCGTCGAGCGATTCGCCGACGGGCACTTTTAGGGTGGTCCAGAGGCGGTAGCCGGAGCCGGAGACCTCGGTATCGGTCGAGCGGATCACCACGTGGCCCGAGAAGGGGTCCTCCTTGGACATGAAATCGAAGGCGGCATTCAGCTTTTCCTCCGGCACCCGCCAGGCGACAAGGGCACCGTGGGCCAGCTTCGTGGAAAGCAGGGTCTGCCGGACCCGGCGGACGATGCCCGCTTCGAGCATCGCACGAATCCGCTCCAGCACGGTTTCCAGCGGCACGCCGCTTTGCTCGGCAATGAGGTGGAAGGGCTGGCGCTGGAAGCCGGAGATCAGATCCTCGGAAATCGCCAGGATTTTCGCGTTGATCGGATCGCTGTGTTCGACGGGCACGGTCTGCATGGGGGAAAGGCTAGGCTTCCGGATGCGGTCCGGCCACGCGGAAATTCCGGGAAATTCCGCGGGAAATGCCTTGGGAAAAGGCGTGAATGAGCGGAATCCGGGTGGGAAACGCCGCTAGGAGACGGCCTTCAGCGCGAGCCCTTCCTGGAGGTTGGCTATCAAGGCCCTTCAAAGCATTCCCCTCACCCACTCCAGCGCCGCCTCGCGCCCAGTGAGCCGACCTTCGAGCTGCTCCGTCTGCACGGCCTCCAGGATCTCGCTGAAGCGGGGGCCGGGCTGCATTCCCAGGGAAATCAGATCGTGCCCGGTGACGAGCGGCTTCGGGATCAGGGGTTCGGCGGCGAATTCCTCGCGTTTGGCGATGAGGTATTCAAGGTTGTCGGTGAAGCCGTTCGAGGACGCGCAATCCACACGGTGGAGGTCGAGTTCCTGCGGGAAGGTCGGTGCAGCCATGAAGCGCTTGAGCTTCGAGGTGCGCATCTGCTGCACGTTCATGAACTGCATGTGGCGCGAGACCATGAAGGCCACGTCTTCGATGACATGGTTCGGGTATTTGAGCCGACGCAGGATCTCTTCGGACATGGCCGCACCCATCGTGTCGTGGCCGTTGAAGCGGATGCGGTTCGCTTCCTCGTCGAAGGTCCGTGTCGGCGGCTTGGCGATATCATGAAGCAACACCGCGAGGCAGAGTTCGAGAGATGCATCGTCGCCCAGCATCTCCAGCATGATGCGGGTATGGACATACACGTCTCCCTCCGGATGCCACTCGGGCGGTTGCTCGCAGCCGATGAGAGGCAGGATCTCCGGGATGAAGTATTGGATTAGCCCGGAGTCCACCAGCAGGTCGAGCCCGCGTGCCCGGGCGGGCAGCACGATGATGCGCGAGAACTCGTCGCGGATGCGTTCGGGAGCAATCCTCTGCAAGCCGTCGGCATGCTCGCACATCGCCTCCCACGTGCCGGGCTCGATCTCGAAGCCCAGCGTGGTCGCGAAGCGGACCGCGCGCAGGAGCCGCAGGGAATCCTCCGCGAACCGGTCAGCGGGATTCCCGATCGCCCGCAGCACTCCCGCCGCGAGATCGGCCTGGCCGCCCACGAAATCGATCACCGCTCCGCTGTCCGGGTCTTCGAAGAGACCGTTGATGGTGAAATCGCGGCGCTGCGCGTCCTCTTCCGGGGTCGAGAAAGTCACGGTGTCCGGGCGGCGGCCGTCCCTGTAGGATCCGTCCGTGCGGAAGGTCGCGATTTCCACGGCGGTGCCGTGTTGCTTCGCGATCACCACACCGAAGTGCGCGCCCACTTCGTTCGAGCCCGGAAACAGCTTCGTTACCTGCGCGGGCGTGGCGGAGGTGGCAATGTCGTAGTCCTTCGGCTCTTTCCCCCGCAGCTTATCCCGCACGCAGCCGCCGGCGAAATAGGCCACGTGCCCGGCCTTTTTCAGGCGGCGGGCGAAATCCACGGCGATCTGGCGGGCATCGGGCACGTCAAGGTTGGTAGGGGAGAGGGGCCGTGGGGACAAGGGTACTTCACGGTCTTTTCATCATGCCTCCATTGACCCGGCGGGCATGGCGGGACATGATTCGGCGACATGAGGTTCCTCCCTGACATGTTAACCCTCGCCGCTGGGGCGCTGCTGCTCGTGTCCTGTGGCGACGATCCGGAATTGGCATACCGGCGGAACGTCCAGACCAAGCGGATCGTGGAACTCGAAGCGCGCCTTGCCCAGATGCAGGCCGGGATGCGGGAAGATGTCACGGAAGCCGCCAAGGACGTGGAGGAGTCGAAACGGATGGCGGATGAGACCGAGGCCTTCCTCAAGGAAAAGGAGGAGGAGTTCTATTTGCTGCAAAGCCAGGTGGAGAGTGCAAAGAAAGATCACGAGACCTACCGTCGCAGATATGTGGTGGAGGAATTCAAACCGGGGGCGAAGCCGTGAAGATTTTCGAAGACCTTCTGCCAAGCTACCGCGGTGCCGGGGTGATCGGAACCTGCCTCGCCTTCTTCGTGCTGGTGTCGATGGTCGGCATGGCCTTCTTCGCCTTCGATCCCGGCCTGAACGGCATGTGGGAATCCGAAACGGCGCTGGTCGCGCGCCAGGAGCGGGAGATCGGATATCTGGACCGGCAGGTCGAAGAAGCGAGGAAAAAGTACGATGACTATCGTAGGGCGAAGGGTTTCCGCGACTCCGTGAAGGCGAACATTGCCCGCCAGGAAACGACCGACAAGAGGCTCGAGGAAGTCGCCAATCAGATCGACCAGACCCGGGCGATGCTCGAGGACCTGAATTCCCGGCACGAGGAGTATGCGGCGGCCTACCGCAAGCAGGTCCGCGGGAGGGCGGTGGGGGAGGTGCTTCCCACCATCGTCACCCGGGACGGCCGCCGCTTGGAGTCCCCGCAGGTGGTGCAGGTGAATCCCGCCGGCATCCAACTCCGCTATTCGGACGGGATCGTGCGGGTGTCCGCCAAGGACCTGCCGCGTGAGATGTGGGAGCGGTTCCAATTCGACGAGGGGGAGATGGAACGTTACCTCGACGAGGAAGAAGCGACCGTGGACAACTACGAGAAGGGTATCGAGCGTGCGCTGGCGGAGGAGAAGGAGAGCTTGCAGAAGGAGCGGGAGGATTCCCGCAAGCAACGGATCGAGCGGTTGGAAGGTCAGATCCATGCATTGAAAGACCGGGTTCGCGTCGCCTCGCGCCAGTATGCCGCCCTGCGCCCCAACCCCTACCGGAACTACCGCACTCTCACGATGCTCATGCGGCAAGTGGAGAACGACGAGAAGGCGATCCGCAAGGCCGAGTTGGAATTGGAGCGGTTGAAGGCTCGGGGCGCGAACTGAGGGCAAAGGTGCGCCGAAGGATGGATCGGGTGAA
>CAMLOZ010000266.1 GCA_946481625.1 uncultured Haloferula sp.
CTTGTCGCCGGCGAGCGCCGCAAGGTCGCAAATCCCCAGCTTCACCACGATCCGGCCGACCGCCGTTACCCCCAGAATCTCGATCTGGACCGCCTGCAGCGCGTCCATCCCGAGCGCGGCTATCACGACCCGGAGTGGAACCGCCTTCCCGACACCTTGCGCCCGCTGGCGCTGGCGACGCTGCACCGCAAGGGCATCAAGGACCACGACGCCGAGGATGTTTTCATCGAAACCCTCGCCGAACTCGCACGCGAGCGGGACAATGACCGCAAGGCCCTGATCCAGGAGCCCACGGTCTTCGAAGAGATCATCCCCCTTCATTCCCAGATCGTCCAATTCCGGGCGATCGACTGGTTCCGCCGCCGCGGCGCGCTGAAGAACCAACCGAACAACGGCGACAGCTTCGACGCCCTCACGGGCGACTCCGAACGCCCGCTGCAGTTCGAGGACGAATCGACCGCCGCCATCACCTTCGAGAAGATTTACAAGGAATGCCGCGAGGCGCTCAGCCCCGTCGAGTGGCAACTCGTTTACGCTCTCTACGTGGCCCAGACCGCAACCGTCCAGGATCTCGTCCGCAACGACAAGGTCTGCGCCAAGCTCGGCATCAAGCCCGGTGCCTCCGACTCCACCCGCCGCCGCGCCATCGGCGACCTGGTGGAAGGAGCTTTGGAAAAAATCAGGGAAAATTTAGTATTTTGAAAATCGGATATTCCCGACTGCGATTGGAGAATTGAAGCCATGCACTTGGAACTCCCGGAACGCCTCCACTCCACCCGAGACCTCCTGATGCGCAGCCTTCCCGTGCACCCGCTCGAGAAGGCTCCCGCCATGCCCGCCGGTCTGGCGGACGATCTGATGGCTCGGCATGCCCCGAAAGCCGCCGTCATCAAGCGGGTGGTCGCGACGACGTCGCTTCTTGAAAAGGTCCGTACCTTCCTCGCCACGCCCGCCTTCGGCGTAGCCGCTGCCGCGGTAGTGGTGCTGGGTGTCCCCGTACCGATGATTTCCAAGCCCGTACCGCAGGAGAGCTTCCGCGGGATGGATTCCACCGCGGTCTCGGGTGATGCCGTCACCATCCTCTTCGTGGGCACCAACCGGGCCCTGCAATCGGCTGTCGAGAACTCCGGCAACTTCGAACCATCCGCCTTCCGCAGCGCAGTCGATCTTGCCTCTGCCCAGGAAGTCGCGGGCGCAAAGGTCGTGATCGACTTCAACACGGAAAAGATCCACGCGGTCGACGCCACCGGAGCCGAAACCTATTCCGCGAGAATCCCGGCCGAGACCGACAAGGTCGCGAACGCGGTCGCGGATGCGGTTTCACGGCTCTGAGACGGGCGGTTCCAACCCGCCGGCGATTTTCCCATCCCTCTGCGGGCGGAGTTCTGCTAGAGCGTGTCGGCGATGGCGCGTTACCCCACCCGATTCCAGCTCCGCACCTTGTGGAATGCGGCCACCGGCGTGTCCATTCTGGTGCTCGGCGCGCTCATCGTCGGGCTGATCTGGCTGGTCGGGAAGATCTTCGGCTTCCTCCAGCCGGTGCTGGTGCCGCTGGCCGTGGCCGCGATCACCGCCTACTTGCTGGACCCGGTGGTGCGGCTGTTCCAGAAGCGCGGCTTCTCCCGCCGTTGGTCGGTCGTCTCCGTGTTCGCGACTTTCACCCTCCTCGTCGCCGGCCTCGTCGCGATCATGATCCCGCTCGTCGGCGGCCAGATCCACGAGTTCCAGCAGCAGCGCGAGGAGATGGCAGCCACTGCCAGGGCCACGACTCCCGCCGAGCAGGAAGCCATCGCCGAGAACCCCGCGGCGGCGAAGAAGCCGCTCGACGAGGTCATCGTCGATATCCTGATCGATACCCGCAACAAGAGCGAGTGGTCGAAACCCTTCATCGATCCCCTGCTCGCCCCGCCGAAGGCGGAAGGAGACAAAGGCGAGACCGCTCCCAAAGCCGACATCGGGGCCGAACTGGACCTCGCATTCCAGGAGAAGCGGCCGGTCGATCCTCCGATCATCCTCGAAGAGACGGAGCTCTGGTCGCAGGCCAAGGGCTATCTCGATGAGATTTTCAGTTGGGTGAAGGGCGGGGCTGGCAAGGTGCTCGGTTTCCTCGGCCTCGCGCTCGGCTTCCTGATGGTGCCGATCTACCTCTATTACATCCTGAACGAGAGTGCCGCGATCAAGGAGCACTGGCACGACTACGTCCCGCTCAAGGCCTCCCGCTTCAAAACCGAACTGGTCGAGACGCTCACCGAGATCAACCGCTACATGATCTCGTTCTTCCGCGGCCAGGTCCTCGTCGCTTTCATCGATGGCATGCTGGTCGGCATCGCCCTAACCATCTTCGGCCTGCCACTCGGCTTGCTGATCGGTATCCTGATGGCGATCCTCGGAATCATCCCCTACATCGGGAATATCATCACGCTCATCCCGGCCTGCGTGCTGGCCTGGTTCCATTTCAGCGTCCCGGACAACCAAGGCTGGCTCGGCTCCAATCCCTGGGCCTACGTCGGTGGCGTCGTGGCCATCTTCGTGATCGTCCAGCAGATCAATTCGCTGCTCACCGCGCCCAAGATCGTCGGCGACTCGGTGGGCCTGCATCCCATGACGGTCATCTTCTCGATGCTGTTCTGGTCTTTGATCCTCGGCGGTTTCGTCGGAGCCTTGCTGGCCGTCCCGCTGACCGCCGCGGTGAAGGTGCTCTTCCGCCGCTACATTTGGGAGCGCAAGATCAAGGAGGATGCGGAGAACCGCGACGACGGCTACGAGGAGTGGGAGCCTTCCGAGTCGGAGGCCTGAGAGCGGGCTTGCCCGGGAGCTTGCGGCATGGCGGTATCCGCCGGGTGATTCGTACCGCTTTCTTGCTTCTCGCGTCCGCGGGGCTGGCGCATTCCCAGATTCACGCGGATTTCACCGTGTCCCATGGCGGCACGCCGCTCGGAACCTTCCGCGCCCGGCTGGACCATGACAAGGCACCGCGGACCTGCGCCAACTTCATCGGGCTCGCCACCGGCAAGCGACCCTGGATCAAGCTTCCCACCGGCCAAGTCATGGAGAACCGTCCTTACTACGACGGCCTGACCTTTCACCGCCTGGTCCACAACTTCGTGATCCAGGGCGGCTCCCCGAACGGTCAGGGAACCGATGGTCCCGGCTACGTGATCCAGGACGAGTATCACGCCGGCCTCCGCCATTCGGGCCGCTACATGCTTTCGATGGCGAAGGGCAACACGCCGAACAGCGGCGGCTCGCAGTTCTTCATCACCCTCGCCGCCGCCTCCGGGCTCGACGACAAGCACTCGGTTTTCGGCGAGGTGATCTCCGGTCGCGAAATCATCGACAACTTCACCAACCCGGCGCTCTTCCCGACCACCAGCGAGCGGCCGAACAGCCCCATCACGATGGACTCGGTGGTCATCTCCGGTCCCGGCTTGGAAAGCTTCGACCTGAACAATCCGGCATGGAGACTGCCGGTGATCCGCAGCAAACCGATGCGGGGAACCCGCGTGGCGGCGAACAACAGCTTCGTCCTGAACTTCGACCGCAAGTTCCAGACCGAGAACGTGCTTTCGTATTCGATGGACCTGCGCAACTGGTCCTACTTCCGCCATGTCCGCAGCCGCGATGATTTCGCCGGGTATCAATTCACCGTCACCGGCGTGACCTTCCCGAAGTTTTTCATGACCTGCGCCGAGGTCGACTACGGCGCCACGTTCAATCCGCCGTCTCCCCTCCTTCCCTCCGGCAAGAGCATCGCGATCAGCGACCGCAACGGCAATATCTTGACCTTGCTGTCGAACGGAGCGGGCGGCGGCACGTGGTCCTATACCGGCGGTGCTTCCGGAACCCTCGCGAGCCTCGGCACCACGGATTACTCCACGGCCAGCGGGGCAAGCACCTACACCTACATCCCCGGCTCCTCCATCCCGGGCTTCGCCACCGAGTCCCATCTCTTCCCCCTCACGCAGTTGAATGTGAGCTTTGGCAGCCCCGGTCCCGCGGGCTGGACATCCCTGGCCGGGATCCTGTCCTTCCACGAGAGCAACTCCGGTTGGTTCGAGGGTGCCGCGCAGCTTGAGAGCGGCGGAATCCTGGTCCAGCGCTCCTTCACACTGTCCCCCTAACCTGCCGCAATCCGCCCTTGGCGGGCCGGAAATCGCCTCCTAGCGTCGCCGTCCCATGTCTCGCAGCTACCGCATTGCAATCCTCTCCGGCGACGGGATCGGCCCGGAGGTCATGATCGAAGCCCTCCGCGTACTCGACGCCGTGGAGGCGAAGTTCGGCTTCACCACCACCCGTGAGGAGCGCCTTGTCGGCGGTGCCGCGATCGATGCCACCGGTCACCCGCTTCCGCCCGAGACCATCGCTTCCTGCGAACAGAGCGATGGCATCCTCTTCGGCTCCGTGGGCGGGCCGAAGTGGGAAGGCCTGCCGCCGGACATCCAGCCGGAGCGCGGCGCGCTGCTACCGCTGCGCAAGCACTTCGGCCTCTTCGCGAATCTCCGTCCCGGCGTCTGCCTGCCCTCGCTGACCCATGCCTCGCCGGTGAAGAACGAGCTCATCCCGAACGGCTTCGACGTGCTCTGCGTGCGCGAGCTCACGGGCGGTGTCTATTTCGGCCAGCCGAAAGGCCGCGAGGAGCGCGATGGCGAGCCGGTCGCCTTCGACACGATGGTTTACCGCAAGAGCGAGATCGACCGCATCCTGCGGGTCGCCTTCACCGCGGCGATGGGCCGTGGCAAGCGGCTGGTCTCGGTGGACAAGGCGAACGTGCTCGCGACCTCCGTGTTGTGGCGCGAGACCGCGGTGGAAGTGGCGAAGGATTTCCCGGAAGTGGAACTCAGCCACCTCTACGTGGACAATGCCGCGATGCAACTCGTGCGGCGTCCGGATTCCTTCGACGTGCTGGTCACGGAGAACCTCTTCGGCGACATCCTCTCGGACGAGATGGCGATGATCTCCGGTTCGCTCGGCATGCTGCCCAGCGCCTCGCTCGGCAAGCAGAAGGAGGGCGGGCTTTACTTCGGCATGTATGAGCCTTCCGGCGGCTCGGCTCCGGACATCGCGGGCAAGGGCATTGCCAATCCGATCGCGCAGATCCTCTCCGCCGCGATGCTGCTGCGCTTCTCGCTGGGCGAGAACGAGGCCGCGGCGGCGATCGAAGCGGCGGTTGCGAAGGCCATCGACGACGGCTTCCGGACCGGCGACATCGCCACCGGCGCGGCCGGCGAGACGAAGGTCGGCACGACCGGGATGGGCGACGCGGTGCTGGCGCGGTTATAAGTTTTTGTGACAGCTCCGCCCCGCGGGCCTTCGGGTCCGCGGGGCTTTTTTAGTGCTAAATTTCCCGGCCCGACGGGGAGTTTCGTTTTGACAGCGGGGCCGGACGGGCATTCACTGCCGCCACCTGAGATTCATTCTCAATAACGAGCTTCCCCTTCTTCCGTGCACCCGCTGCTTTACGCCCTGAACATCGGCACCCTGGCCACGTGGATCACGTTGTCCGGCGCGAGCACGGTGGCGGTGGCGATCAAGGTCCACGAGCGGCTGCCGAAACTGAACGAGGTCAAGCCGGCCGAGATCGAGCTTGCCTTCATCGATGAAGTGATGGGCTCCGCACCGCCCGCCGCGCCGGAAGACGCCGCGATCACCGAGGAAGACGTGCCGCAGGAAGAACTGCCGCAGCCGGAGGAAATCCCGGAACTTCCCGAGATGCCGGAGATTCCGGAAGTGGCCGAACTGGA
>CAMLOZ010000267.1 GCA_946481625.1 uncultured Haloferula sp.
GACAAGGATCGTAGGGGGAGGTCGGATCTGAGGATGTTGCCGCTGGAGTGGAAGGACGGGTGGCCGGTGGTGGGAGAGTAGAGGACCGAGCTTGGAGCTGCGCGGGGGGGAGTGTCGCGTGATATCGAAGCGGGCTGCGATCCCTTCGGGATCGAGGGAGGCGGGCGATTGGAGAAAAGGGAAATGGGGGGTGAGGCGGAACGTCCTCCGACGGACGTCTCGGAGAGACGTCCCTGCCTATTGCGGGTCGGGGGTCACGACATCTCGAACGCCGTTCTAAAAGCGCCAGCCGACGCCGAGCGTGAAGCCGAGGGCGTCGATGCCGGGGTTGGGGTCGGTTTGGCCGCCATTCGAATGGTGGATGAAGTACGCCCCGCCTAGTACCGATAGGTTCGGCGCAATCTCCCGCCGCAACCCGAGCTGGGAGAACCAGTTCAGAGTGAAGTCCTGCCCCTGCCCTTCCGGATCGCGCGTCGAGTTCGTCCACCCGAATCCACCGCCGATCGAAAAGAACGCCGAGGTCTTCTGATCCGGAAACCAATACTCGATCGAAGGCGCACCGTTGATGCCGATGTAGTAGTCCTCCGGCCCTTCAACGATCGATTCGCCGAGCAAGGAAACGCGGCTGCGGACGACGACGCGGGAGCCATCGTCCCCGGCGAACCAATTCAGCACCGTGGGGCTGCGGAAGGTGAGCTGGGTCGGCGCGATTTCGTAATCGATGTCGGTGTTAGACCCGATGTTCCAAAGGTAGCCGGACTCGAAGGTGAATTCCCAGGTTTCGGCGGGGTGGCCGGGAGCGGCGGCGAAAGCGAGGCTGGCGGATGCGAGGAGAAGGGTGATGGCTTTCATGGGAATGGCGTCAAGGCAGGTCGTCTTCGTCGCCCGGCACCGGGGGGATGAAGTCTTCGCGTTGGAGAAGGCGCTTCAGGTCGAGGTCGTCGAGCAAATCCTCCGGCGTGCGGATCACGGTGGTGGCGTAGGGGGCGATGCGGTCCATCTCCGCGACGGTACAGTGGACCATGGACGACACGATGTCGGCATCGTAGCGCTCCTTGTCGAAGAGATTGGTGATGCGGAAGACGAGGCGCTGGCGGTCGAGGTCGTACTCGAAGCCGCCGAGGTTGAGGGTCTTGTTCGCGCGGGCGAGGAGTTCCAGGAGGTAGGGCTGGTGTTCCTCGTCGAGGGGCAGCGGCATCTCGCCCATGACCGCGAGGGCATTCATCGGCGGGTAGGCCTGCACGACCATCTCGATGCGCGTGTGGTGGGCGGTGAAGACGGCGCGCAGGACATCTTTGCCTTCGACCGCTTCGCAGTGCCACCCCTGCTGGCCGAAGGCTTCTTCCACCGAAAGGATCTGTCGTGACGGAGGTCGCATGGGGGGAACTTGAACATCGGACATCGAAGGTCCAACAACTTTCAAGCGGGCAGCCTTCCGCGGATGGCCTTGGCGAGGAGTTCGCGGCGGTCCCTGGCGATCGGTGCAAGGGAGAGATGGATGCCGGAGGTCTTCTCCGCGGTGAAATGGAGGGTGAGGCGGGAGCGGTCGATATCCGCGGCCGCGATCTGCGCCCAAGGGATCACCTGCATGGTCGCAGCAGGGCGGAAGAAGGGGAAGATTTCCACGCCGATCGGGCTGAGAAGGATATAGGCGTGGCGGGCGCAATGCCAGGCGAGACGGGCAAGGCCGAGCGCGAGGATGAAGGGAAGCAGGCCCCAGGCCGGGTGAGGAAGGGCGGGATGGTCCGCGCGGTAGGGTGCGAGGAGGAAAAACACGAGTGCCGCCATGAAGGCGACAGCGGCGAGGACCATGAAGAAAGGAGCCTGTCCGGCGCGGGTGAAGCGCAGTTCCTTCTGGGGCTCGGCGACGGACATGCGGGCGACTTTCGCCAGGGGAGCGAGAGGTGGAAAGCGGGATTTCCAGCGGCCGGGGGGCAGCTTTGGGCTTGCAGAATGCGGATTGCTGGGTTTCTTCGGGATCGTGCGCGGTTGGCTTCCATGGCTGCTGGTGTTCGGCGTGATCGCCGGGCTCTGCGGTCGCGTGCTCGCTCTGGATCATTTCCACGGCGAGCCGAAGGCGCATGAATGCTGTGGTCATCATCACGATGATGGCGGCGCTCCCGAGGACCCGCACGGTCCCGATTGCCCGCCTTACCCGCACGAGCACCACAGCCACGCGTGTTGCCATGCAGCACCGCTGGCGGGTGTGGAAATCCAGCTTCCCGGGCTTCTGCCGCCCGGTGGTTGCCGGCTGGATGTGGCTTGGCTGTCCGCCTTGAGGCCGGACGAGCCGGTGTTTTCCTTGGACAAGCCCCCTTTGATCTGAGCGTCGCCTAACCGATGCTCCGGCCGGCCTTGTGTGCCCGCCGTTCTTCCGCATGGCCTCTTTTGCCCGCGGATCGTTCCAAGGTTTTTCCAAGCGATCATTCCGTCCTGTGTCGAAGGGGCGGCACCTGTTTTCTCCATGTATTCTCTCTTTTCCCCTACCGTCGCGGCCTGGTGTCTCGCGGTATCTCTCGGTCATGCCGAGCCGGGCGTGGTCATTTCGCTCGCCAGCGTCGGCGACCGGGTCCGCGCCCAGAATCCCGACCTCGCCGCCGCGCGATTGCGCATCCGCGAGGCAAGCGGCCGCCTGACCCAGTCCGGCCGGCTCGCGAATCCGGAACTCGGCGTCGAAATGTCGCACGACCCACGCTACCGCGAGCGCTCGCTCGAGATCGGCTTCTCCCAGCGCTTCCCGGTCACCAACCGCTTGCGGCTGGAGAAGACCGTCTCAGCCACCGAGGTCAAGGTGGCGGAAGCGGAAGTCCGCGAGGTCGAGCGCCAGCTCATCGCCGATGCCCGCCAAGGTATCGTGAAGGTGCTGGCCACCCGCAAGCAGCGCGAGCTGCTGAAGGACCAGGAGAAGCTCTCGAAGGACTTCGCCGAATTCCTCGCCGGGGTGGCAGCAAAGGGCGAGGGCTCCCCCCTTGATGCCGGGCAGGCCAAGCTCGAAGCCGCGAGCCTGACGCTGGAGATGCGGCAGCTCGATGCCACGGAAGCGGCGGCCATCGGCGAGATCAAGCCGCTGCTCGGGGTACGGCCGGACGAGCCCCTGCATGTGGGGGGCACGCTACCCGAAGCGGTGCTGCCGGCGACGGCGGTCGATCCTTCCAAGCGGCCGGATTTCCAGGCGGCGGTGCTCGGCGCGACGGCGGCGAGCCAGAACGTCGCGGTCGAGCAATCGAAGCGCTACGAGGATGTGGAAGCCGGGCTCTTCTTCGGTGCCGAGCGCCGAGAAGACGCCCCGGAAGGCTACGACCGGGAGGGCCTTCTCGGCCTGCGTTTCACCCTTCCCCTCCCCCTCTGGAACAAGAACGAGGGAGCGATCGAAGAGGCCAAGGCCCGGCAGGAACGGATGGAAAAAGAAGCGAGTGCCTTGGCCCGCAACATCCGCCTGGAAGCCGAAGCCGCGAAGGCCGAGATGAACGAGTGGTCGAAGCTCCTGGCGGAGACCCAGGGCACGTTGCTGCCGCTCGCCGACGAACAGGCGAAGGCGGCGGAGGATGCCTACCGGAACGGTCAGGGCGAGATCCAGACCGTGTTCCGCACCCGTGAAAAGCGGGTCCAACTGATGGCCGCGCGGCTCGATGCCCTGCGTGAATTCCACCTCGCCCGCGTACGCTACGAATCGGCGCTGGCGAAACCTTGAACCTCTTTCTCCACTGATGAAATTCCCATTCCACCTGCCATTCCTGGCCTGCACGATGGCGCTCCTCCTCGCGGCGCCCGCCGCCGAGGAAACCGACGCCAACACGATCGTGCTCGATGAAACCGGGGTGAAGAACCTCCGGATCGAGACCGTTGTCGCCGAGGAAACCGACTTCGAGGAAACCGTGTTCGCGCTCGGAAGGATCGAGGAGATTCCCGAACGCCATGCGGTCCTGAGCAGCCGCATCATGGGCCGCATCGTGGGCGTGGAAGTCCAGGAAGGCGGCACCGTAACAGAAGGACAGACCCTGGTGCGGGTCGAAAGCCGCCAGCCCGGCGATCCTCCGCCGGTGATCGAGTTGAAGGCTCCGATCAGCGGGCTGCTGCTTGAATCCCATGTCCGCCTCGGCGAACCCGTCGAACCGGAGAAAGAACTACTAGATCTCTCGGACTTGAGCGAAATGCTGGCGATCGCCCGCGTGCCGGAGCACCAGGCGGCAAACCTCGCGCCCGGGAGCAAGGCGCACATCCGGGTCTCCGCCCTCGGCGATCAGGCGCTGGACGGCGAGATGATCCGCTTCGGCACTACGGCCGACCGCGAAAGCGGGACGATCGATGCCGTGTTCAAGGTCGCCAACCCCGGCCTGCGCATGCGCCCCGGCATGCGGGCAGAGTTTTCGATCGTGATCAGCAAGCGCGCCAATGTCCTCGGGGTGCCGCGTGAGGCGATCCAAGGCGAAGCCAGCAAGCGGTATGTCTATGTGAAGCACTTCGACCTTCCGAACGCCTTCATCAAGACCCCGGTCCAGACCGGGGAGATGAACGACCGCTTCGTCGAGATCACCAGCGGGATCTTCCCCGCGGACGAGGTCGTCACGCGCGGTGCTTACTCATTGTCCTTCGCGGGCGGCGGCAGCATTTCCCTCAAGGAAGCCCTGGATGCCGCGCATGGCCACGAACACGCGGAAGACGGCAGCGAATTGACGCCCGAGAAACTGGCACAGACGGGAGCCGCCAAGCGCGAGGCTGCCGGTCTTCCGCCCGCGGACGGCGGAGCTAGCCCGATGTGGATGTACATCAGCGGCGTGCTCTTCCTGTTGCTGCTGGCATCCGTCGTCACCAAAAAGCGCGGAGCAGCCTACAGCGAGGAGAGTGCCAGCACCAACCCGGAGGCCCGCTGAGCGATGTTGAGCAAATTGATCCAATGGTCGCTCGCCAACCGGGCGATTATCCTCGGCATCGCCCTGATCTCGATGGTCATGGGACTCCGCACCGCGACGGAGCTTCCCGTCGAAGTGCTGCCCGACCTTTCGAAGCCCACGGTGATCATTCTCACCGAGTCCCCCGGCCTCTCACCGGAGGAAGTGGAGACCCGCGTGACGCAGCCGATTGAAAGTGCTCTGATGGGCGTCGCCGGACTCACCCGGTTGCGGACGAATTCGGATGTCGCCCTGTCCCTTGTCTACGCCGAATTCGGCTGGGACACCGATATCTACAAGGCGCGGACGATGGTTCAAGAACGCCTGCAAGGGGTGAGCGAGCAACTACCGGAGGACGTGCAACCCTTCATGACCCCGGTCGCCTCCCTCATGGGTGAGATCCTGCTGGTCGGCGTGCGCTCCACCATCAAGGAAGGCGAGCCCGGCTACATGTCACCCAGCGATGTCCGCTCGATGGCCGATTGGGCGATCAAGCGCCGGCTCCAGAGCATTTCCGGCATCGCCGAGATCCTCAACATGGGCGGTGGCGTGAAGCAGATCGAAATCCAGCCCGATCCCTTCCGGATGCAGGCCAACGGGGTAAGCTTCGAGGAACTGGAGAAAGCCGCGGGGGAAGCGGCTTCCACCACCACCGGCGGCTTCATCAACACCGGAACCACCGAGATCATGGTCCGCAATCTGGCGATGACCGTGCAGTTGAACGACATCGCCGGCACCGTGATCAAAATGGTCAACGACCGCCCCATCTCGATCGGGGATGTCGCGGATGTCGTGTGGGGCATCGAACCCATGCGCGGCGACGCCACCGTCAGCCAGAGTCCGGAG
>CAMLOZ010000268.1 GCA_946481625.1 uncultured Haloferula sp.
GGGATGCCCTCGCGGCAGACGGCGGCCAGCTCGAAAGCGCCCTTGCGACCGAGCTTCGAGGCAGGGAAGAAGATGAAGGGGACGGCAGCGGAAATGCGAGTGAGGGGTTCGGGCATTTCCCAATCGACCAGCCAGGCGCGTGCACCGAAATGGCGCGCGATGGCGCGGTGCGGGGTGACGAGACGGGCGGCTGCGGCGAAGGCTTCCTTTTCAGCGCGGAGAAGTTCGGTATCGGCGCGGAAATCTCCGAGGGTGGTGGATTCGGGATGAGCTTGCTTGGCGAGATCGAGGCGGCGCTGGAGTTCGTCCATCGGCCAGCGGTTGACGAGGACATCGAAGCTGCGTCCGCCGAGCTCGCCGGTCCTCCAGAGGTGCGGGAGAAGGTTTTGCGAGACCACGATGTGGCGGCACTGCGGGTCGAGCATCGCGGCATAACGCCGGGCCAGTGCGGCTTCCCCTTCAAGGAGGGCCATCTGGCGCAGGGCGCCTTGTGCGGGAAGACGGCGCTGGCGGAGGGATCGCAGGAGCGTCGTGAGCGTGGCGTGACGGGTGGCGGCACCTTGTGGCGGCGACCAGTGGTAGTTCGGTTTGTTCCAGCGGCACCCGTCGAGCGGGGTGAGCCAGCGGTCGCCCGGGCGCGAGTGGTTGCGGCACCAGCAATCGAACTCCGGCCACACGCCGTCTAACAGGAAGGCGGAGTGTCCCATGGCCGGGGCGTGAGCGGAAGTGGCGGCTGGGTGACGGAAGCATTCCAGCATGCCGCAGGTCAGGCAGTCGCCGGAAGGTGTAGGACGAGGTTGCGCGGGAGCGGGCGGTGGAACGACTGCTTTCGCGGTGGCGGTCGAGCGGATGCGGATGACGAGTTCCGCCGCGGTCAATTCGGCTTCGATGCGCCAAGGGGTATCGCTTTTGAAGCGGAGGTCGACGTAGTTCCAGAAGACGGTGGCGTCGAGATCCTGCTCCGCTGCCGAGCCGGGGAGGATGCGGGAGTGGGCGTGGCGTTCGACGATTTCGAGGCCGGCTTCGAGCGCCGCTTGGTAGAGAAGCCCGCTGAGCTGGCAGAGCCCGCCGCCGATCGCGGGAACGAGGCATCCTTCGCGGAGTTCGCGACCGTCGGTAAAGCCCCTGAGGCGGGTGGTCCGGCCGAGCTGGCGCCAGAAGCTGAACACCGACCCGGCGGGGATCTCGATGCCATGGAACGCCTTCACGGCGCGGCGGAGGTTCTCGACCTTGCCGGCGGTGAGCGGGAACTCGGCGGGAGCGATGTCGCGCCAGAGCGGGCCGCGCTTCACCGCCAGCAGCGGTGCGTCCGCAAGTGCCGAGGACGGGCGATGGAGCGGTGGCCGGGATGACAGCTCGGACAAGCCGCGGCGGGCTTGAAGCACCCGGGTCTTCAGGAGGAAGACCAGCGCTTGCAGGCGGTTCGGGGAATCCCGTGCGGGAGATTGAGCCGGTGACATGGTCGTACCCGTAGGTACGATATATCTAACGCTCAGGAAGAGGCGGAATCTTCACGGGATTCGTGAAATTCGCGTGAATGGATCGCAGATTTCACCCCCACAAATCACGCCAGGTATCTCCGCGTGAGATGCGCGAGGTGAGCTTCGGGCGAGGGATCCTTCGCGGTGGCTTCCCTGACGATTTTCTCGGGAGTCATCACGGCGCCCTTTGAATGGACATGCTTGCGCAGCCAGGCGAGCAGCGGTGAGTACTCCGCATTCGCGATACCGGCGGCGATGCTTTCGTCCGCGGTGGCGGCGGCGAAGAGCTGGGCGGCATTGAGATTGCCGAGGGTGTAGGTGGGGAAGTAGCCGAGGCCGCCCATCGACCAGTGGATGTCCTGGAGGCAGCCGCGGGCGTCATCCGGCGGGGTCATGCCGAAAAGGTCTTCGAAGCTTTCGTTCCAGGCCGCGGGCACGTCCTTCACCGCGAGCTCGCCGGAGACCAAACGGCGCTCCAGGCCGAAGCGGAGCAAGATGTGGAGGTCGTAGGTCGCCTCGTCCGCCTCGACGCGGATGTAGGAGAACTCGGCGCGGTGGACGGCGGCAATGAAGTCGGCGAGTTCGATGTCCGCGAGTTGCGGGAAGTGTTCCGCCGCGATCGGCAGCCATTTTTCCCAGAAGGGCCAGGAGCGGCCGATGTGATTTTCCCAGAGGCGCGATTGCGATTCGTGGATGCCCAGCGATGCCGCTTCACCGGAGGGCAGGCCGAACTCCGGGCCGGGCAGGCCTTGCTCGTAGAGGCCGTGTCCCGCCTCGTGCATGACGCCAAAGAGCGAGGAGGTGAAGTCGTCCTCATCGTAGCGCGTGGTGAGCCGGACATCGCGTGGCCCGAGGGTCGTGCAGAAAGGATGCGACGTGGTGTCGATCCGGCCGGCATTGAAGTCGAAACCGAGGGAAGCGGCGACCTTGGCATTGAATGCCTGCTGCTGGGCGACGGGATAGGGACCGGGCGGTAACTTGGCATCGCGCGTAGCGGAGCGTTCGACGGCGGCTGCCGCGAGGTCGCGGAGGCGCGGGCGCAGCGTGTCGAAGAGCTCCGCGATACCTGCCGCGGTTGCACCGCGCTCGTAGGTATCGAGCAAGGCGTCGTAGGCCTCGGCCTGATAGCCCCACCGCTCCGCCTTCTCGCGGGCGATGCCGAGGAGCGTTTCGAGATGGGGGGCAAAGGAGGGGAAGTCCGATTTCTTCCTCGCCTCCGCCCATGCCTGCTTCGCCAGCGAGGAGGCCTGTGCTTCACGCGCCACCAGTTCGCCCGGCAGCTTGGTCGCGCGGTCGTAGTCGCGGCGCATCGCGGCCAGCAGGGCGGGGGAGTCCGCGTTCGATTCGGCCTCCGCGAGGGCATCGCCCCATGCGGTGGAGGTGCCGAGTTCATGAGCCTTTTCCGAAAGCCAAGCCAACTGGTCGGCGCGCCAGACATGCCCGGCATCCGGCAGGTAGGTCTCCTGGTCCCAGCCGATCACGGAGGCGGCGCTGGATACCACGGCCCTCTCGCGGGCCATGGCACGAAGTCGGTCGAGTGCGGTGCTCACGGCTGCGACTGTGCCACCGGCCCGGCATCATGCAACATATCATGGCGGGCAGCCGCCGGGGGATGGAGGCCGGCTTCTTACGCCGGCTGCTGCTGCGAGATGCAATGCAGGGTCCCGCCTTCCTCGACGAGATCGAGGCAGTCGATGCCGATGACTTCGCGGTCTCCGAAAAGCTCGCGCAGTATGCCGAGCGCCCGGTCGTCGTTCTTGTGCTGGCGGAAGGTCGGCACGAGGACGCCGCCGTTCACGATGAGGAAGTTCACGTACGATGCCGGTAGTACCGGGAGCCGCCATCCCGGCACCTCGCAGGCCTCGGGCAGATGGATCGGCACGATCTCAAAGGGCCGGCCTTCGTGACCGAGGAAGGACTTCAGGCGGCCGAGGTTCTCGTCGAGCACCGGATAGTTTGGCGAGCTGCGGTCCTTTTCGACGCAGGCGACGATGGTGCCCGGGTCGATGAAGCGGGCGAGGTCGTCGATGTGGCCGTCGGTATCATCGCCTTCGATGCCTTGCTTCAGCCAGAGGATGTCCCGGACATCGAGCGTGTCGCGGAGCTTTTGTTCGATCTCTTCCTTGGAGAGATGCGGGTTGCGGTTCTTGTTCAGCAGCACGGCCTCGGTGGTGAGGAGCTGGCTCGCGCCGTTCACCTCGATCGCGCCCCCTTCCAGGATCATGCCGCCTTCGAACCGCTCCATGCCGAGGCTCTTCGCCACCTGCTGCGGGATCGAATTGTCGAGGTCATAGGGAGGGAATTTCCCGCCCCAGGCGTTGAAGCCCCAATCGCTGATCGCCACCTCGCCCGTCTCGCGGTTCTTGAGGAAGATCGGCCCATGGTCGCGGCACCACACGTCGTTGTGCGGATGGTCGAAAAGCTGCACCCGTTCCGGCACCGCCTTCGCTTTGTTGCAGGCTTCCAGGATGGCCGCGTGCTCGCTGCCCTCGGCATTGATCCGCACGGTCTCGAACCGGCTGATCGCCGCCGCGATTTCCGCGAATTTTTCCCGGATCAGGGTCTGCTTCACCCCGCCCCAGTGCCTCTCGTCGTTCACCGGCCATGAGAGCCAGACGGCCTCTTGGAAAGACCATTCGGCAGGCATTGCGTAGCGGAGTTCGGCGGGTGTCATGCGCGGCTCAGGAAAGCAGCATCCCGCTTGGCGAGGAAGCGGGAATGTGCAGCCTTTCGTACATGACGGCGGATGAACGGAAGGAACTCGCTGTGGCCGTGCTCGACGGCTTGTCGGTGGGCGATGCCTTCGGGGAGCTTTTCGCCTACGGCAGCGAGACTGTCCGGGAGCGCGTCGCGGCCGGGATCATGGCGGGGCCTTGGTGGTGGACGGACGATACGGCGATGGCGCTGGGGATCATGGAATGTCTGCTTCGGGCCGGCACGGTGGAAGAACCCACCCTCGCCTGGATCTTCTCCCGGAATTTCAAACGCGAGCCGGATCGCGGGTACGGCCGCATGACCCGCAAGGTGCTCGATGGTATCACCGCAGGCGAAAATTGGCAGACGATCTCCAGTTCCGCCTTCGAAGGTGGCTCGATGGGCAATGGCGCGGCGATGCGTGTGGGGCCTGTCGGCGCGTGGTTTGCCGATGACCTCGAGCGTGTCTCCAAGGAAGCGTGGCGGTCGGCACGAGTGACCCACTGGCACCCGGAGGGTATTGCGGGTGCCGTAGCGGTGGCGGTCGCCGTGGCCATGGCGTGGCAAACCCGCGGGTTTTCCGCGGCGGATGCGCGAGAAGCGATCTCGAGCGAGGTGCGGAAGCGGACTCCGGAGGGTGCCACCCGCTCGATGATCGAGTCCGCCTGCCGGTTCGATCCCTCGTCAAGCCCTGCCGAGGCCGCGCGGGTCTTGGGCAACGGTTCGCTCGTCACCGCTCCGGATACCATTCCCTTTGTGATTTGGTCCGCGCTCCGATCCCTTGATGACTATGCGGAGGCTCTCATCGCCACGGTCGAGGGGGGAGGAGATTGCGATACGAATGCCGCGATGGTGGGAGCGATCCTTGGTGCGCGCTTGGGACGTTCCGCCATTCCCGCCGCGTGGCTCGAAGCCCGCGAGCGGCTGCCGATTCTCCCATGAGTGGTTTGGAGGTGATTGTTTTGTCGTAAAACGAAGGATTTTTTGACGTATTCCGACTCTCATGAAGCGACGCGGATTTCTCGGCAAGGTGGCGGGCGGAGCGGTTGCCGGTGCCACCGGTATCGCGCCCGCGCAAACGCAGAGGGTGGAGAGTGTCTCCTTGATGAAGACTCCCGCCGTGATCATGGCCCCGCGAGCCGATGGGGTGGAGGTGGTCTGGGCCGTTTCGAAGCTGTCCCGCGGCCATGTCGAGTGGAAGGGTGAAGACGGCAGCAGCGGCACCGCCGGCGCGGATCGTTTCGGCTTCGTCCCGCAGGGTGACGAGATCCTGCGCGTGAAGGTGACCGGCCTGAAGCCCGGCGGTCGCTACACCCTGCGCGCCATCACGGACTCCACCGACGGCAAGGATCGCGTGGAGGGGCCGTGGAAAAAGTTCCGCACCCTCGATCCCGCGGCGGAGTCGACGAGCTTCGTGATCTGGAACGACACCCACCAGAACGAGGAAACCATAAGGCGTCTCCATGCCTCGACTCCGCCGGGCGACTTCCTGCTCTGGAACGGTGATACCTGCAACGACTGGCATCAGGAAGACTGGCTTGTGCCGAC
>CAMLOZ010000269.1 GCA_946481625.1 uncultured Haloferula sp.
CCAGCCGCCGCGCCAGCCGTTGACGTCGAAGCGCAGGATGGCCTTGCCGTCGCGAGCCTCGATCTCGGCCGTGCTCCGGGCGGGATTGTGAACCTTCATCGGAACCTCGGAAAATTCGCCCGTTGCCAGGTCGGGCAATTTGCCGCGGAGATGGTTCTCCGGGAGGCGGCCCAAGGTGACGGGAAGCTCCAGGGAATTTCCAAGACGATACACCGCCAGCTTTGTTTCCTCACCTTCCTTGCGGAGCCGCAGCAAGGTGAAGAGTTGGGCCTCGTTCGCGATCCACTGGTCGCCCAGCTTCCAAAGGATGTCGTAGGGCTTCACCCCCGCCTTCTCGGCCGGGCTGCCGGTCTCGACAGTGGTGATCATGAACCCGATCCCGGGAGGCAGCCCCGGCACCTGGGCCCGGATGGCGTCGTCGAGACGTCCCACGGTGAGGCCTAGCCAAGGCATCGGGCGAGGTGTTCCGGCAACCGGGGCGGGCGCGGCCTTCTGCGGGCGCACTTCCTCGGCGACGGCGGCGATGCCGGCGAGAGCGCACAACAGCAGGATGGCGGACTTCATGGAAATCAGAACGTGTTGACGGGCTGCAGGATCACTTCGTCCTGCGGATGGGAAACGAGCACCTCGTAACCGGTCTCAAGATCCTGAACCCGCTCCTGGTTCACAACCCGGACCCGCCAGGCACGGTGGGTCACGCCGTCCGCCTCGGAGGTCCAATCCTCGGGCTCGGCGCTCTCCACGTGCTTGGTTTGTTCCAAAACCAAAAATCCCGGCTCCTCGTTGGCGACGGGGGTCGCGGCCAAGGGGGCGGTGCCTCCGGGCTCTCCGGCCGGAATGAAAAGGGCCAGCGTCACGGCGGCAGCGGCGGTGCCAACTCCCCCGATCCAGCCCCAGGGCTTCCGGCGCGGCTCGGGCATCTCCACGAGCGCCGTTTCCCCGGCAGCAAGGCTGTCGATCAGGTCTTCCAGCGAGCGCTGGCCCTGGTCGCTGATGGCGGAAGGAACCAAGCGGGCGAGCGCCTTTTCGATGTCTTCAGGCGATTCCATGGCGTTCCTCCTTCAGGCGGCGCATGTCCTGCGCGAGTTGTTCGAGCGCGTAGCGGTAGCGGGACGCGGCCGTATTCTGGGAAATGGCGAGTGCTTCGGAAATCTGGGCGAAGGTCAGGCCGCCCCAGATCTTCATGGTGACGACCTCGCGCAGCTTCGGGCTCAGCTTCCGGACCGCGTCGCGCAAGCGCACGGCGTCCTCGTCCTCTTCCACCGAAGGGTCGAGCCACACGTCGGTGAAGTCGTTCAGGTAAATGATGGATTCCTCCCGCTTCCGGCGGCGGCTCTCGGAGCGGTGGTGGTTCAGGCCGCAGAAGCGGATGGTGGAAAAGGCCAGCGGCAGGTCGGGCACTCCGCCGCCCTTGTCCTGCTGGTAGTTCCACAGGCGGAGAACGGCTTCCTGGACCAGATCCTCCGCATCCTCCCGGGTCGGTGCCCAGCCGCGTGCGAACAAAAGCAGCCTGGAGCCGTATTCGGCCAGCCAGGCTTTCCATGCCGCGGATACACAAACCTTCATCCGGTGAGAAAATGCCTCGCCCGGGGCCGTTTGTCTGCAAAATCTTCCGCCACCCCTCCTTTACGCCCGGACATTCCCGGCTACCCTCGGCCGGGGAATAAGCCCCGCGACCGCCGCTCCCATCGTCATGAAACGCCGCCACCTGTTCGCGCTGCTCCTTTTCCTCCCGACCCTCGCCTCCTGCGAACCTGAAAAAGCCATGTCCGAAGACGCCAAAAAGCCCGCCCCGATGCCGAAAGTTCCCGAAGGAGCCGAGACCCTGACCCTGGGCGCGGGCTGTTTCTGGTGCATCGAGGCCGCCTACAAGCAACTCGACGGCGTGTATTCCGCAACCTCCGGCTACATGGGCGGCACGACGGCGAATCCGACCTACGAACAGATCTGCGACGGGACCACCGGCCATGCCGAGGTGGTCCAGGTGGTTTTCGACCCCAAGAAAATCAGCGGCGAGAAGATTCTCACCTGGTTCTGGGATCTCCACGACCCGACCACCCTCAACCGCCAGGGAAACGACGTGGGCACCCAGTACCGCTCCGCGATCTACTACACGACGGATGCCCAGAAAGAACTCGCCGAGGCCTCGAAAAAGGCCGCCCAAGCCAAGTTCTCCTCCCCGATCGTGACCGAAATCACGAAGGCCGGGACCTTTTACCCGGCGGAGAACTACCACCAGGACTACTACTTCCAGAACAAGTCCAAGAACGGCTACTGCCGGGTGGTCATCGAGCCGAAGCTGAAGAAGCTGAAGCTCGACCATTGAGGCGGGCGGAAGTTCCAAGTGAGAAGTTCCAAGTTCCAAAAAAGGCAGGAAGGCCCCTCCCTGCCTTTTTTCATTTCCGGCTGCTCCTTGGCACTTGGCACTTCTTACTTGGAACTTTTAGCTCTGCCCCATGTCCAAGTATGCCGGTGAGCAAGTCCTAGTCGTCCCCCGCCCTCTTTTCGATGCGATCGGCTCCTTCCAAGGCATCCGGACGCACGGCGTGGAGGAAGCGATGGCGAAGCTTCTGGACCCGGAAAACCATTTCTTCATGGACCGGGCAGAGGCCGAGGCAGATCCGACCCACAAGCAGCTCATCCCCTACTGCCTGATTCGCTGCGGCACCTCGATCCTCAACTACACGCGCGGCAAGTCGGGCGGCGAGGATCGCCTCCACGCGCTCCGCTCCGTCGGCGTGGGCGGCCACATCAATCCGGTCGACACCGGCGGCGGCCGCACCGGCCCGGATGCCTATCACGCCGCGGTCGAGCGGGAACTTCAGGAAGAACTGGTCTTCGAGGTCGCCCACACGAACCGGATCGCCGCGCTTCTCAACGACGACAGCAACGAGGTGGGCCGCGTCCACCTCGGCATCGTCCACGTGATCGACTTGGAGAACACGCTGGTCCATGCCCGTGAGGACGCGCTGGCGAATCTCACCTTCAACGAACTGGCCGAACTCCGCGGCCCGCTCTTTCCGTATCTCGAAAGCTGGTCGAAGCATGTGATCCAGGATATCGAGAATCTCTGAACCCGGCCCCGGGCAACCTGCCGAGAACGGGACTATTATAAGAATCGCCAGCAGACGCCGCATCGGTTTATCTGCGGACATGAGTTCTCCATTCCGCGGCTTGACGGAGAGGTTCCGGGGGGTGCCTGCCGGCTTGGGCCGCGCGGTGAGGGATCTGCACGAGTGGCTGTCCGAGCACTCCGACGCGATCGCCGCCACGAAACCGGATGCCGAGTTCAACGGGACCATGATGCAGGGTTTCCACTGGTACCTGCCGCCCGACGGGAACCACTGGAAAACCCTCGCGAGCCAAGCGGCCGAACTCGCGGCAGCCGGCATCACCGGCGTCTGGCTTCCGCCCGCCACGAAGGCGATGGGCGGCATGAACGATGTCGGCTACGGCATCTACGATCTCTTCGATCTCGGCGAGTTCGTGCAGGGACCGAACCCGAACCCGCAGGGCGAGAAGCGGACGAAGTATGGCTCGCGCGGGGACTACATCGCCGCGGTGGAAGCCTTCCGCGGGCAAGGCATCCAGGTTTATGCGGATGTCGTATTCAACCACAAGATGGGCGGGGAATTCGAGGAGGAGTTCGAAGCGATTCCCTTCGATCCCTCCAACCGGCACCGTGCCCTGGGGGGGCCGACCGTGATCAAGGCCTATACCGGCTTCGATTTCCCTGATCGCAACGGCAGGCATTCGACAATGCGCTGGCGCTGGCAGCACTTCGGGTCGGTGGACTACAACAGTTTGCAGCCGGAGTTCCGCGCGATCTGGAGGAAGAAGGACAAACCCTTCGACGACGAGGTGGATCTGGAAAACGGGAACTACGATTTCCTGATGGGTTGCGACCTGGATCTCGATCATCCCGAGGTCCGCGGCGAGCTCACACACTGGGGCAAGTGGATGCTGGAAACCGCGCCGATCGACGGCTTCCGGCTCGATGCAATCAAGCACATTGAGAGCGATTTCTTCAACGACTGGCTGGAAGAAATGGAAGCGGCGGCGGGTCGCGATCTCTTCTGCGTGGGCGAGTACTGGACTCCCAGGCTCGAAACCCTGAGCTGGTACATCGGGCATACGGGAGGACGCCTCAATCTCTTCGACGCGCCGCTCCAGAACCACTTCCACCAGGCGAGCCGGTCCGGCGGCTACTACGACATGAGCCGGATTCTCGACGGCACATTGATGAAGGAGTTTCCGCTGCATGCGGTGACCTTGGTGGAGAACCACGATACCCAGCCCCTGCAGTCGCTGGAAGCCGTGGTGGAAGCGTGGTTCAAGCCGCTGGCCTACGCGATCATCCTGCTACGCGCGGAAGGCTATCCCTGCATCTTCCACGCGGACTACTACGGCGCGGAGTACAGCGGCAGGGGCAAGGACGGTCAGGAGCATCACATCACGCTCGCTTCCCACCGCCGGATCCTGAACCGGCTCCTGCTGGCCCGGGTGCACTTCGCGCACGGCCCGCAGTACAGTTATCTGGATCACTTCAACACGATCGGCTGGACGCGCCTCGGTACCGCGAATCATCCGCACGCGATGGCGGTCGTCCTGAGCGACGGCCCCGCCGGCACGAAGTGGATGGAAATCGGCAAGCGGGACACGGAGTTCGAGGACATCACCGGCCACGTGCCCGGGAAGATCCGCTCGAACGGGGACGGCTGGGCGGAATTCCGCTGCGAGGGCGGTTCGGTTTCGGTGTGGGTGGAGAGCCACCCGGAGCTGGTGGGGCTGATTGATTCACTTCCGGAGGCCTGACGCGTCCGGACATTGGCGATAGCCGGGGGCGCGGAGCCACTGGTCCGCAGAAGAAACGCTTCGGTCGTTTGTTCATGCGTCTCGAAAGCATAGCGCCGCCGCCGCCCATTCAGATCGACGGGAAGAAAGAGTTGCAAGGGACCATCCTGCGGGCCAGTCGCTCCGCGCTCCCGGGCTTACCAGTTGTCCCCCAATCCGTGCCGTCCCGCCAGCTCCAGCAGATCCTCGCGCATCGGCCACTCGTCGGGGCGTTCGCTGGTCTGATGGCGCTTGCTGGCGCCCTTGAGGGCCATGCAGCCGGTATTGTCGCCGATCTGGCGGACTTGCTCGACCTCTTCCGCGCTGAGCCGGATGTCGGGCAGCGCGGCGAAGTCGCGGATCTGGTCATCGATGGAGCGGGCATCGTCTCCGGCTTCCTGGATGAAGGTCGGCACCACGCTTTCGACTGCGGGCTGGCTGAGGTTCCAGATCGAGGCGAACTGGATCAGGGTCAGGCCGTGCTTCTCGGCGATGGGCTTCATGCGCTCGATCTTTTCGAGGCCGTGATCGACCCAGCCCTCGCCACGGTAGGAGCGGTGGTCGCCGGGCTTGAAGACATGGCCCTTCTTCATATCGCCATGGAAGAGACCGCCGTAATCCGCGACGCGGGTGAGCACCTTCACGCCGTGCTTCTCGCAGGCCGGGAGGACGAGGCAGGAGGGCCAAGGCTCGAGCGGATTGAGAATAAGCATCGCCCAATCGATGTCCGAGCCGTGGCGCTCGATGCAGTCGATGATGTCCAGCGAGAAGCCGTTCGCGGGGCCGGGAGCAAGACCGAGACGCTCGGCGAGACCTTCGGACTTGAGAGCGCGGAGGCCATCCCACACGGCGTCGCTTGTG
>CAMLOZ010000270.1 GCA_946481625.1 uncultured Haloferula sp.
GGCGGGAGCAGGGACCCGTCCCCGATCTTGTCGAGATTGGAGATTCCATCGGTCCCTACTTCCGTGCCTGTGTCCAACCCGGCTCCGGCAACGTTGATGTCCTTCAATGCCTCCGCGACCGTGGGTGTTCCCAGGGTGGTTGGAACTTTCATCTCTTCGCCGAGTGCTTTCGTGCGAGCCGCTTCCGCTGCCTCCAAATCCTTGGTGGCTGTCGCGAGTTTTTCGTCGGCATCCTTTTTGTTGGCGTCGGCTTTCCTCTGCTCTTCCTGTGCGATTTTCAGTTCGCTCTTGGCGTCGATGAGCTCGAGTTCCGCCGCCGCCAAGGTCCTGGCGCGTTGCCGGGCTGCTGCGTCGGCTTCACCTTCCACCGGCTTCGCGGTCTCGATCTTCTTTTCGAGCGTGGCCACCCGTTCCATCGCCACGAGTACCGCTTGGTCCGCGTCCGCCTTGGCTTCCGCCGCCTCGGCCGCGGCGGTCACCGCTTCCTGCTGGCGGGTTGCAGCCTGGTCCCGCTGTTTTCCGGTGATCAGCAGGTTCTCCTCGTGAGCCGTTTGCTGGCGGCTCAGGTTTTCGCGGAACGCCCTCACCTTGGCCGTGTCCTGGATGGCGGCCAACTGGTTGGAATTCGTTTCCGCGGCAATCTGGGTGTCGGTCTTCGTCCGTTGGGCGAACTGGCTCGTGCCATTGGAGATGTTGTATTCCTTGAAGAGACCGTTCAGCGTGAACTTGGTCGTTTTATCGGTGGCGTTGGGGTCGGTTTCCAATAACTGGAAGGGCTTCAGATCCGAGAGGTCGGCAGGCGCGAAGACCACCGGCGAAAACGACATCGTTCCCCACTCGTCCACCTTCTTCTTCAAGACGTCGATCTCCTTGCCCAGGTTCACGATCACCTCGCCCTGCGTTCTCGGGGTTCGTTCTCCCGATTCACTCGTCGTGGTGCGCCGGTTGATGTAACCCCGCGGCTCCCCGCTTGCGCTTTCCGCCGTGAGAAAAACCAACCCGATCAACAGGCCATTCTTACCTTTCATCTGTATGTAGTGTCGACATGGATTGAGTGATATCCATATCAGGGGAGAGATTTTAGACGGATGATGGGCTTTGGTTAGAGAAGGCGTAGGGAGGTGAAAAGGAGAAAGTGAGATAACTTTTCTTGATTCAGGCGCTTTGCTCGGATGGACAAGGGGAGAGGGCATCCCATGCATCTCTCGGGAGAGCCCCTCCTCCGACACGCAGGATATCCACATTCCCCCCTCACAGGAGCCGGCAAGCTGGTACCCTTTGTCTTCCTGCTCACCACCGCGAATCCGCAGCGCGCAGTTCGTCCAACTCCGGATCGTAGAGATTGAACTCGATCCGGCTGAACGCCTTGGCATCGAAGTCCACCTGCCCGAAGGCCTGCGCGTAGCCCTTCAGGCGACCCTCCCCGGCACTCTCCAGTTGGAAGGTCACCCGCGTCCCGTCGGCGAACCACGCCCGCACGTCGCCGTTGTAGCGTTTCGGCTTTTCGTAGAGGCCGAGCGTGTAGTCCTCCTTCTCCTTCTTCCCCCGCAGCGGGAGGGAACGCAGCCGCGAGACCGGCAGTTCCATGTCGCCGAACTTCGTCTTCAGCTTCACCTTGCCACCCTCGATGCCCAGCATCTCGCCTTCGATGTGATCGTTGTTGCGCAGGCGGATCCGCGTCGGGTCCGGCTCGGGTTCGACGGGCTGCGTCGCGTCCTCGTCCAGTTCATCGAGGAAGGCGTCCTCCTGTTCGTCCGCCTTGCCTTCCACGGTGCCGTCCCAGGAGGTCACCTCGATCCGCGAGAATCGCAGCGAGGTATCCGCCGCCTCGAAGTGCATTCCGCCGCCCATCGCTCCCACCTGTGGCTCGGGGTCGATCCAGTCCGCCGCGATGCGGCCGTTCACGATCAGCCGGATCAGTCCGGACTTGCGGTCCACCAGCAACTCCACGCGGACCTTCTCGCGGCTGCGGAATTCCGGGACTTGGATCGAGCTGCCGATCGACGTCGCGCTGTTGCGCGGTGTCCGCTTCCGCAGCTCCACGTAGTGCCCGCTCGGGTTGGTCAGGAAGTAGCAGTTGTCGGGATCGGTCGAGAGGAAGTCGTCGCTGCAGAAGATGAAGCGGAAACGCGGGACCGAGCGCCACGCCATGTCGAAGGAGAAGTGGATCTTCGGCGGCAGTTCCAGATCGCGCGCGATCATCGTCTGAGGCCGTTGCGGGACCAGCACGCCGTCCTCGCAGAGCCACGAGTCGTTCTTCGATTGGGTCCAGCCCTCCAGCCCGGTCGGACCCGCGTAGATCAGTTCGGGACGATTCTGGATATCCAGCGTGTCCACCATGCTGCGGCGCAGCTTCATCTCGCCGCCATACCAAGTGCGCAGCGAGATCTCCTTGTCGGTCACGCCTGTCAGCTCGCCGCGCAGCGTGTCGCCGTTGCTCAGCACGGCACTGGCGATGTGGTCGCCGGTAAAATCCCCGCGGTGCGGCGGCAGCCCGATCTCGAGGATCTGGTCGAGTTTCAGCGGCACCGGCTTGGCCAGGAAGTCCGCATCGAAGCTGGCCCGGTCCGGTCCGATCTGCAGCAGCGTGCCCTTGAACTGGCTGCCGTCCGTGCAGCGCACTTCCGCCGGAGGAGCCGCCGGCGACACCGCCGTCAGGCCCAGGCAAACGAGAAGCAGGGAACGCGTTTTCATTCTTCCTCCTCTTCCTCCGGTTCGGGTTCCTCTTGCGGCTCCTGCGGCGGCTTGCGCTCCAGCTTGTCAACCGCCTCCCGCCGCACCTCCAGCGGACCCAGCAGCGGGTGCACCACCTTGAAATGATCGTCGGCGAAGGCGCAGGTCGATACCGAGAGCGAGGCGCGCCCCCGCAGGTCGAGCTTCAGCGGCGTCGCGGCCTTCGGAGCGGGGTCCGCCGCACGGGCGAAGAACAGCGTCGAGATATCGGAGGTCGCTAGCTCCACCGGGTCCGGATAGTGAGGGCTCTTGTAGAGCACCACCGGACCGTCCGTGCCCGGCTTGAGCCCCAGGATCTGACCCGTGCTGCGGTCGGAACTCCGCGTGATCACCACGTCCTTCGTCTCGTCCCCGCGCGTCTCGGTGCGGTGGCGGTCGGAGGAGGCATCCCACTCGCGGATCTCGATGTTCTCGATCGTCATCAGTTCGTCCCCGGCGATCTTGCTCAGGAACATGACGCCCTGACCGCCCGGCGTCTGCTTTAGCGGGTCGGCATATTTGCCCTCGAATTCGTCATTGAGATAGAGATGGACCTGCTTGAGCTGGCGGTCCACGCGAAGCTCGACTTCCACCCGCGAGTCCGGGAAATCCGCCGGATCGCGCCGCATCGCGTGCATGTCCTTGTTCGGATAGCTGTCGCCGCTGATCTGGCGCTTGAGCTGGAAGCCGGACCCGTCGAAGGACAGATGATACCGGTCCGCTCGCCCCGTCGTCTCCATCAGATCGTCGGCGAAGAAAATCTGGATGTTCGGAGTGTTGCGCCAGGTGAGGCGGAATTTCAGCGAGAAGGATCCGGGGACATCGAAGCGCCGCGCCACCGTGCCGTTGCCGTCCGTGATGAAGCGCCGGCCCTCGAAGCGCCAGCCGTTGCGGACCGTCCAGCCGCTCTCGCTCTCCGGCCCGCGATAGATCGTCCTCCGCGGCCTCATGCCGAGCTGCACCGTGCCGACCATCGGGCGCGGGATATCCAGATCCCCGGCGAAGCCCGTGCGAACCTGCACCGAGTCCTCGTCCACGCCGGTCAGGTCGCAGGCGAACCGGTCGCCGTTCGAGAGCGTGAGCATCGCGTCGTGCTCGTCCGCCAGGGTCGCCTTCGGAGCCGAGAACTGCACCCGCCTGATCCGGTCCGCCCGCAGTTGGAAGGGCTCGAAAGCGAGGCCGCTCTCCAGCGACACCTCGCCCTCCGCGCTCATCCCCGTGACCGTCCCGGAAAGCCGCGAGCCCTCGGTCAGGATCACCTCGTCCGCGAGCGCGGTGGCCGTCGCGGCGGACAAACAGGCGAGGATGGTGATGGTGGTAACTTGCACGGGGAGGGGGGCTCAGAGGTCGTCTTCCCATTCATCCAGGAAGCCGCCGGCGGACTGGAACTCCAGCACCACCGCGGGCGCGAGATCGAGATCGATCTTCCCGGCCAGTTGCGATTCGATCTGCATGCGGCCTTCCGCCGCGGACAGCGGCACCCCGCTGATGCGGCCCACCGGCTGCAGGTGCACGGTGATCGCGGATTCCCGCGTCTCTTCCACCTTGCGGCGGCCTTCGCGCGCGAAATGGATCTCCGCCACATCCTGCATCGGGATCTTCAACGAGGCATACTTCGCCTCGATCTCCACCTGGTTCTCGTGGATCGAGCGGATGCGCCCGGAGAAGCGGTCGGTGCCGTTGTTCAGCAGCACGATGTCCTGCTGGTCGCTCTCCATGCTGCGCGCCGAGTCGGTCATGCCGTTCCACTCCGCCACCACGATGTCGGAGATGCGGATCTGCGTCGCGCCGCCCTGCACGTGGAAGCCGAAACCGCCGCCCGGGGCCTTGTAGGAACTGCCGCCGATCTCCGGGGCCTCGCCTTCCTCCGCGGTATACCACTGCACCGCGAACTCGCCGTTGATGTAAACCGAGATGCTGCCCTCCTTGCGGTCGCAGCGGATCTCGAACAGCGCGTCGCCCGTGTCCGGCAGGCGCACCGTCGTCGCTCCCACCCGCACCCGCTCGACCTCCGGATTGCCGTCCTCGTCGAAGCCGGTCCGCTGCAGGTGCACGTAGCCCGAGTTGAAGTTGAGCACGTAGGCGGTGCCGAAGAGCTTGGCGAAGTTCGGCATCACGCCCATCGGCGGCCGGTCTTCTTCCTCCGCGCCCGCGCCCTTCTTCTTCGGTGCCGGTTGGGTGAAGTCCGCATGGAAAGCCACCGCCACCGTCGGGCGCGAGCGCCAGCCGAGCTTGAAGCGCAGCAGCGAGCGGTCCGGCATCGCGGCATCGTAGGTCAGCGCGTCGGTGCCTCCGCGCGAATACCACGCCGCCCCGGCATGCGACCACGCCGGCTTCTCGCCGCCGTCCTTCTTGTTCTTCTTGTCGCCACCGCGCGGTCCGGGGCCGTCGCCGCCCAAGGCATCGCCGTCCTGCTTGTCCACCGGCACGATGCGCCAGCCCTTGTCATCGAAGGGGCCGGCATAGAGAAGCCGTCCGCCGAAGGGATTCGGCGCGACCGCCGCGATCGAGTCGCGCGACAGCGTGATCGTCCCCGCCGCCGTCGATTCCAGCGTCATCTCGTGCTCGTCCGCCGCGGCCACCTTGCCGGGAATGCGGTCGCCGTTCACCAGCGTCACATGGCAGGGGTCGGTCAGCGGCGAGACCGGGCGCGCGTCGCGCAGCACGATCTGCCGCACCTTGTCGCGCTGCAGTTCGATCGGCGCGGCGATGTCCGGACGCTCCCAGAAGATCTTTCCGCTCGGATTGATCCCGCCGAAGCGGCCTTCGAGCTGGTCCCCGTTGGTGAAGCGCAGGTGGTCCTGCGTCTTCTCCTGCGCGAGGAGAGGCGTGGCGAACAGGGTGGCAATGACCAGACGGCGGATCATTTCTCGTAGATGGGCAGGAAGCGGTAGTTCAGGGCGAGCGAAAGCAGCGACCCGGCGGTGTTGAAGGACTGGCCCTTGTTGCCGGGCCAG
>CAMLOZ010000271.1 GCA_946481625.1 uncultured Haloferula sp.
CAACAAATCGGGGAGACGGGGGTTTGGCAGTACGTCGATGGGACGGAAGGTTTGCCGGGCAATGCCGGCAACGTGGCGGTGCTGCGGACGGGCGATCTGAAGTGCGTCGCCGCGCTGGCGACGGTGGGACTGCCGGTGTTGTGGATCGAGGGCAGCAAAGACAAGTTCACCTTTTACGTCTCGCGTTTCGGGCCGCCGCGGGCCGGACTTCCGCCGGTGGACGGCTACGCCCTGCGGGCCGCGTGGTGCGACAACCCGAAGGCGATGCCCTGGAGTGATCCCTTCGTGCAGGCCGCGCACGGATTGCGCGCGCGCGAGATGATGGATTTCGAGGTGGAGAACGATCCCGCGCTGATCCTGGTGGAGAAGCCGCGGAGCACGCGCAGCGCGCTGATGCACCCCGACGCGAGCAACGGTGCGTGGGATCTGATGAAACTTCGATTCGACAAGTAAAACTAGAACTGTCGTAGATCCATGAGTGACTTGAATGAAAACGCCGCCGGCGTCGTGCCGCCCATCGCCGATCTGCCGGAGGAGCACGTAGTGCGCAGCGTGGGCAAGGGTGCGAGGCCTTCGCGTGACCAGGGCGACGATCGCGCGAAGGATCGGGAGGCGGCCTTCGACGCGGAGTTCGCGTGGCGCGGCGCGCCGCTTCATCCCTTCTCGATCGACCGCGAGAGCCTATTCTCGGAAGTGCGCCTAGCAAACGGAGCGCCGCCGATCGTAAAGACCAGCGCGGACTTCGACGGCTTTCTCGCGGACGCCCTGCGGATCCTCTTCATCTGTTCGCATACAAAGGATGACTTCCGGCCGCTGCGCCGGGATCCGATTGCCTTCCAGGAGGCGATCGATGCATGGGCGGTTGAGAACGTAGCTCGTGGCGAGCAGTCGGCCGCGATCACGCTGGGGATCGAGATTTATGTCTCCTCCTTCGCGACGGAGCATGAACCGGTGCCATCCGAGAAACGGGATGAACCGGGAAACTAGCAGTGCCCGGTTGGAGGGCCACCTATATACTGGTGATCGCCTCAAAATCGGGCTGGAGCGAGGATTACATTCGCTGGGAGCTGCCGCTATCCCGGGGCAACGCCTATTACCATGTGGCGCGCATGCTCGATGGCGAGCGCTGCCGGTGGCCGGGCGGCGGCGGTGCGCTTTCACGGTGGATCGACGGGATCCGCGACCGGGTGCGGGCGATGCGGCGGAATCGACAGAAGGGTGCTAACGTATGGGCGAGGGCAGCGGCGAAGTGATCAAAACCGTGCTGACGGCGGACTCCGCGGATTACCGCGCGGAGTTCCAGCGTGCCGCGGAGATCGTGAAGGCCCACCAGGAGCGGGTGGAGGCGCTGAAGAAAGCCGGGCTTTCCCGCGCCGTGCAGGAACTCCAGGCGCTGCGTGCGGAGGCTCGCGGCCACAAGGACGTGGCGGATGGATTGCGAGAGGAGATCCGGCTGAAGCAGGATGCGGCGGAGCTTTCGCGGCGGGCGGGGATCAGCGAGCAAACCGCGATGGCGCTGATGCGGGAGCGGGCCGCGCTCGAAAAGAAGATCGCGGCGGACCGCGCGCGCGCGAGTGCCCCTGTGAGCTTGTCGGGACTGCCGATCGGGAACTTGCAGCAAGTGGACGCCGCGAACCGGATTGCGGAGCGCTCCAAGCGGAACATGGAGGACTTCCGCCGCGGTGCGTCCCAGGGCGCGATGGGCTTGCTGGAAATCTCGCGGGCCGCGGAGGATGCGCAGTACGGGCTGCGGGGTGTGCTGAACAACGTGCCGGGTATCGTGATGTCCCTGGGCGGCACGGCGGGTCTCGCCGGCGCGGCTTCGCTGGGGGCGGTTGCGCTGTATCAGCTCGGGAAGGGCTACCTCAAACTGCTGGATACCATCGGCAACGATAGTGCGGTGCTCAAGGCGGCCGCGACCTGGGCGAAGGTTTACCGGGAGCGCCGGCAAGCGCTGTCCGATCTGGAGCGTGAGCAAGAGCTGCGCGAGAGTCTGGTCACGCTGGAGCGCGAGCACACGGCAGCCCTGGAAAGGAATCTGGGCATGCAGCGCGGTGCGGCGGATGTGCTCGCGGCCGAGATGTCGAAGCGGGAACGCGCGCGGCAACTGGAGGATGAGGTCACGGCGGCACTGGAGCGCCAGGCGCGCGTGCGGGGTGAATTTCCTACTGGCGAGAAGGACCGGGCGACGGAGGCGAAGCGCTTGCTGGAGGATCTGAAGTCCCAGGAGAAGATCCTGAAGTCGCTCAACTCCGAGGCGAGCCGGCAGGACGCCGAGCGTTTCAACGCGCGCGCGAGCTATGAGAGTCGCTTGCAAGCGAACCAGGAGGAGATCGCGCGGCTGCGGAAGGAGATCGTTTCCGCGGAAGCGAACCTGGCGGCCGCGCAGGCGGCAATGCAATCGGAGGGCGTGAGCCGTGGGGACTATATGCAGGCTGCGCGCAGTGCCAGCGCGAGCCGGGCGGCGCTGAACGAGCGCAAGAGTCGCGTGGAGGCGCTGGAGCGCGAGAGCGAGGCCTTGGAGGGGCTGGCCAAGCAAGCGGAGGCAATCGGCCGCCAGGGCGCGGACGCAATCAACGCACGTATCGCGGCGGCAACGAAGGAAATCGCGGTGATCAAGGAGACGATCGAGCAGCGGAAGACCTTGAACGGGATCCTCGCTAACACAGAAGCGCTGGAAGCTCAGAAGCGCGATGCCGAGGCGAGGAAGAAGGCGCTGGAGAAGCAGAAGCGCGACGAAGAAAAGCGCGCGCGCGAGCAGAAGCGGGCCGCGGATGATCAGGAGCGATTGGCAAAGGAACTTCGCCGGCGCAACGAGGGACGGGTGGAATTCGCCGGCGAGGTCATGGCGCTGAAGCTGGAGCTGCGCGGCCGCAAGGACATGGCCGATGCCTTGCGTAAGGAACTGCAAATGCGCAGCGAGGCTGCGAGCCTTTCCGAGCGGCTCGGGGTGAGCGAGCAGCAGGCACTGAAGGCGATCCGGGAACGAGAGCGCCTGGAGAAGCGGGTGGAGGAGATGAAGCGCCGGCAGGATTCCCCGATCCGTCGCAGCGCGCGCGATACCGGGCGGCGGATCGATGCGGCATTCGGTCGGAGGATCAATGCCGGCGGCGGCCGCGTGATCGAGGCGGGGGGATGGCGGCCGGGGAGTCTCACTCGATCGGGCTTGCGCGAAGAGGGCGCACGGCAGCGGGAAATGGAGCGCCGTATGCGTGCGCTGGGAGCGAAGGGGCAGGATCCGGCGGCGGGCTACTGGGAGCGCAGTATCGGGCTCCAGGAGTCGCTGCTGAAGATGTTCCAGAAAATCGGAGCGGTGTAGTCATGGCAGTCGAAGCTGAACTCATTTACGGGGCTTACCCCTTCATCACGGCGGGGCCACGCGGGAGCCTGGGCGGGCTGGGCGAACTGGATTCGGTCGCCACGGAGATGATGTGCGGGCCGGATTGGGAAGGCGACGCCGGTTCCCTGGGCTACACGCATCTGCGGAAAATTCCCGGATATCACTCCATGTGGGTCCAAACGCTTGATCCGAATCCCGATGGCGAGACGCTCAACGAAGTCACCGCGCAGTGCGTCGGGCTGATGAAGAACGGCGAGAAACGGAAGCGGTTCCTATCCGCTGCCGGCCAAGAGGTGAGCGTGGGCCCCGTGGAAAAGGTGGTGCTGGTTTGGAGCAACGATGAGACCGCCGAGGATCCGGAGGGGGGCGGCACGGTGGAGGCCAAGCGGCGGATCCCGAAGGTGGATGCCGAGGGCGAGGTGCAGTACAAGACGATCGCCACACCCAGCGGGACGAACACGCGATGGAACATCCGTGATTCAATCCTGGTGGTAAGGGACCGTTATTTCACCACGGTGCAGCCGCAAACGAACGTGATCGGCACGGTGATCGCTCCCCCGGACGCACCCACGCCGCCGCCTTACATCTGGGGCGGCTACAACGAGCCCATGCGCGCGCGTCATCCCAACGGGTGGTTGCTTGATGACCGGCAGGTGGATCGATTGTTTTGGGACGGATCCAGCGGCCTGTGGGCCGTGGATGACACTTTCGGGTTTTACTACGGAACGGTTCCGGACTGATGGATAAGAAGCTACCACGTGCGGGCGGCAAGGGCTTGATGTGGATCAAGCCGGAGACCTATGAGGCGCTGAGGGAGGCCGCGGCTCGGCCGGAGATCGTGCTGGATCCCACGCAGTTTGCCTACACGGAACGGGGCGGTAAGAAGCACTACCGGTTCCTGGGTGCTGCGGGCGACAAGGGCGACGGGCGTGGTGGTGGCGGCGGCCGTTTCGTGCCGAGGATCGGCGGCGAGGGCGGAACAACGCTCTACGTGGGGCTGGGTGCGGTCTCGTATTGCCGGATTGCTGAAACGGATCCGACTGCCAGCACGCGCGAGCATAGCGTGCGGGTGGTGCCGATCTTTCCACGGATCGACGGCACGCCGATCGATGCGGAGGAGCCGCCGGGATTCGATATCACCGGCCGGGCGGGAGCATCGCTGTGGCTGAAGACGGATCGCTCGCGGTGCCCTGGGGCGACCTTCGTGCCGACTGAGGATTCCACGGAGACGGAGGAACTGGTAATCCTGAACCGCGGCCAGGTCCCGGCGCGCAAGGATGGCGAGATCCACACGCTGCTCTACGAGATGGATTTCGAGACGGGGGAGAGCGGCGCGATGTCGATCGCAAACCCGAAGCCAAGGCACCAGAGCGATGTGCAGGTGTGGTTCCTTTGTGAAGACGACGATAGCAGCGAGAGCGTGCCGAGCGACGTGGATTCCAGCGATTTGAATTCGAGCGACGAAAGCGATCCGGATGGAAGCAGCGAGAGCACCAGCGACGATTGTCCGTGGGCGGCGAAGGCGGTCTGGTATGACAAGAAGGCCTGCTATAACCGGAACGTGCCGGTAAACATCCTGTGGAAAGTCGGCGTGGGCATCAAGTCGATGAAGGCGAAGTGCTTCAAGTGGGAGGTGCGGGTTTCATTTCCGGGCGGGGTGCCGGTGCCCTTCCAAGGGCAAAAGGCAGATGGTGGAGAAGTGGTTCAGCCGTTGAACTCGGTCCGGCTGATCTTCGGTGCGCAATTCCGCTTCAAGGACGGCCCGCCGTCGTGTGCGCCAACTGCGCTCACCGTTCGCCTGGTCGGGATCCCGGATCCCGAGCTGACCGGCGACGTGGACGAATGCTGCAAGACCCACACGAAGCGCTTCCCCGAGACGTGGCCGAGGTGGTGCGGCTACACCTGTAAAACGACGGTGGTGCCATGACGGCGGTGATCTTCACCTTCCCTCCGGACTACCTGGCCGCTTGCTACGCCGCGCGCGCGTTGCGTGGCGCAGGAGTCCGCGTGGTGCTCGCGATCGATCACGCGGACCCGGTGCCGGCGGTAGAAGGCTGCGAAGTTGTGCAGACGGGCTTCGACCGGCGCGGCAATTTGAATGGGAAGGCATGCGTCGAGGGCATGCTGGCAGTGATGGAAACGGTATCAAGGGAGGAGGATGAATGGGTTCTGAAGGTGGATAGCGATACCCTTTGTTTCTCCACGCGCTGGCTTGAGGGAAGAGAAGAGGATGCCGTGGGCCTGTGGCATCCGGGAAAGAGGGGTTTCTTCGGGCTCTGCTACGCCTTGCGGCGCGCCTCGCTG
>CAMLOZ010000272.1 GCA_946481625.1 uncultured Haloferula sp.
CCCCACCCCCCCGGATGACAACCACCACGAAGGAACGGCGAAGCCGTGCAACAACGCCCGTTCTCCAAGGGCGTCAGTCCACCCTTCGCCCCGAGCGTCCCCGAAGCCGGACCTTGGCCATCCCGCGACTTTCCCGGCGGAAAGTTCCCGCGGGTTCAGGCCTTCCCTTATCTGAAAGCGGCAACTTTTCCGCGGTGCCGCTGCCGCTGCCGTTGCCGGTTCCGCGTTGGAAGCGGATGTCCGATCTGGCCTGTGTGATTCTCAGCCTGCCGCTGGCGATTCCGCTGATGCTGGCGGTCGCGTGCTGGATCAAGCTCGTCTCGCGGGGGCCGGCGCTGTTTTGCCAGGAGCGCATCGGTTTCGGGGGCCGGCGTTTCACGCTGTACAAATTCCGGACGATGCACCCGGGTGCGCCGACGCGCGACCACGAGGCCCACGTGGGGCGCCTGGTCGAGTCGGATAGTCCGATGATCAAGCTGGACCTGCTGGGCGACGCCCGGCTGATCCCGGGCGGCTGCTTCCTGCGGAGCGCCGGTCTCGACGAGCTGCCGCAGCTCCTGAACGTGCTGCTCGGCGAGATGAGCGTCGTCGGGCCCCGGCCTTGCGTGCTCGAGGAGTACGGGTTTTTCACGCTGAGCCAGCGCGAGCGCTTCACCGTCCTGCCGGGGCTGACCGGCCTGTGGCAGGTCAATGGCAAGAACCGGACGACCTTCCGCGAGATGAACGCGATGGACGTCCACTACGCCCGCCGTTACTCGCCGCTGCTTGACCTCTGGATCATGCTGCTCACGCCGGTGGCCTTGCTCGGGCAGATGGCGGATTGCATGGCCCGCCGCCGTCGTGCGGCGGCCGCGGCTTATCCGGCCACCGTGCCGGAAGAGGCGGTCCTCGGTTACGGCGTCCAAGGAATGACCGACCGGGTATGAAGAAGCCCCTCGCCGTGGGGATCGCCGGCTGCGGGTACTGGGGTCCGAACCTCGCCCGCAACTTCGATTCCCACCCGGACGCGGAAGTCCGCGCCCTCTGCGATCCGGATCCGGAGCGCCTGGGGTACATGCGCGACCGCTATCCGCAGGCGACGCCTTTCGAGGATTTCACCGCGATGCTGGAAGGCTCGCCGCTCGATGCGGTGGTCGTCGCCACGCCGGTCCGGACCCACCACGCTCTTGCGAAGGCCGCCCTGCTTGCCGGCAAGCACGTGTTGGTCGAGAAGCCGATGGCTTCCTCCTCCGAGGAATGCGAGGAGCTGATCCGGCTTGCCGGTGAACGCGGGCTGATCCTGATGGTCGGCCACACCTACCTCTACTCCGAGCCGGTCCGCAAGATCGCGGCGATCATCCGGGACGGCGGCATCGGCGAGTTGAAATACATCAACTGCCAGCGCCTGAACCTCGGGCTGTTCCAGAAGGACATCAACGTCGCCTGGGACCTCGCGCCGCACGACATCTCGATCATCCTGCACGTGATGGGGGAGTGTCCGCAACTGGTGAACTGCCAGGGCAACGCGCACATCCACCCGGGCATCGAGGACGTTACGAACCTCTCGCTCAGTTTCCGCAAGCAGCGTTTCGCGACGGTCCAGAGCAGTTGGCTGGAGCCCCGCAAGGTGCGCCAGATGACCTTCGTGGGCACCCGCAAGATGATCGTTTACGACGACCTCCAGCCGCTGGAGAAGATCCGGATCTACGACGTGCGGGTCGAGTGCCCGCCCCACTACGACAATTTCGCGGAGTTCCACTACTCCTATCATTACGGCGATTGCTACCTGCCGCGCATCGAGCAGAGCGAGCCGCTCAAGAACATGTGCGCGCACTTCATCGATTGCGTGAGCGAGGGCAGCCAGCCGCTGAGTTGCGGGGTGCGCGGACTGGAGATGGTGCGGATCCTGGAAGCCAGCACGGAATCCCTGCAGGCGCAGGGCGGGCCGGTGCCGTTCTCCACCACCCGGCCCGAGCCGCTCCGGCCGCCGGCCGGGGATGCCATGCCGGAATTCAGCGGTGTATGATATGACCGGGGCCCCGACAGACACGCTGAGGATCGCGGCGGACGTGAAGATGGGGAAGGGCGTGGTGCTCCATGCCTTCGTGAATCTCTACGGCTGCGCGATCGGCGACGAGACCCGGATCGGCACCTTCGTGGAGATCCAGAAGGGTGTCCGCGTCGGCAACCGCTGCAAGATTTCGAGCCACACCTTCATCTGCGAGGGCGTCCGCCTCGGCGACGGTGTCTTCGTCGGGCACAATGTCAGTTTCATCAACGACCGCTACCCGCGGGCGATCAATGCCGACGGCACCCCGAAGTCCGATGACGACTGGACCTGCCAGCGGACGGTGGTCGGGGACGGTGCCTCGATCGGTTCGGGGAGCACGATCCTCGGCGGTCTGACCATCGGAGCCGGTGCCATGATTGGAGCCGGCAGCGTGGTCACGCGCGACGTGCCGCCCGGGGCGGTCGTCGCCGGCAACCCGGCCAAAGTCCTTCATCCCGACGAATCCGCCGCGGGCTGATTCCGCAAAATTCCGCCAAAACCTACGCGAACACGTGTGGAAAACTGGAACGGATTGTGCGGTAATCCGAGGTCGCCCGATCTTCAGCACGGCTCCCCCGCCTCCCCCCTTATGCCTGTTGAAGCGGACGATTGGTTCTTGGACTTCTCACCCATCTGGACTAAGTAAGCGTACACCCCCCCCCCCCAATGCAAAAGTCTGATCCACGCGCCAAAGCCGCCTTTGGCCTGCAGGATGTCCTCTATGTGCTCTTCAAGCACAAGTGGAAGATCCTCATCTCGAGCGCTCTCGGTCTCGCGGCGGCGGCATCGCTGTATGTGACGCGCAAACCTTTCTACGAATCGGAGGCCGAACTGGTGATCAATTCGGTCGTGCAGCGCGGGGCGCTCGACGGTCATGAAACCGAAATGGCCGCCGGCGGCCGCGGCGGCGAGCAGGTGGTGAACACCGAGATGCTCATCCTGCGCAGCGGCGACCTGGCGCTTGAAGTCGCGGAGGCGATCGGAGTCGACCGCCTCATCCCGGATGCGGCTGAAACCGCGTCGGTACACGACGCCGCCTCCGTCGTTCAGCTCGGCCTGGAAGTCAAGCCGGCGGCGAAGGGCAGCAACGTGCTCAGCGTGATCTACCGCAACGTCGACAAGCAGCTCACGCTGGACGTCCTGGAAGAGGTGGTGAAGCGCTACTATGCGAAGCACCTCGAGATCCACCGCTCCACCAGCGCTTTCGAATCGGTGGAAGCGCAGGTCAAGGAGGTGAAAGAGCGCCTCGACAAAACCGAAGCGGAGCTCAACAAGCTCAAGTCGGGCTCGGGAATCATCTCGCTCAACGACGAAAGCCTTTCCCTTTCCTCGCAGCGGGAACGTACGAAGCAGGATCTCAACTCCGCGCGCGCGGAGATGGCGCAGCAAACGACCTTGGTCGAGCGCTTGGAACGCCGCCTTGCGGAAGCGGCCGCCGCCTCCGGCGAAGGGGTTACTCCCATCGGCACGCAGGCACTGGCGAGGAAGCCGGAAATTCCGGTGATCGCGGCTCCCACCGCCGCCCAGCTTGAAGCTTACAAGGCACTCGCCGACCGCCTGGAATTCCACCAGAAGCGCGATTTCGAACTGCAGGCGAAGTATCCGCCGGGTGAGATCCAGGTGGTGCGCAACCGCCAGGAGATGGAGCGGATCCGCGCCGACAAGGCGGCCATGCTCGAGCGCATCCCCGGCCTGGCCGGCCAGACCGCCGCCGCACCGGGTGCCCCGGCAGCGAATCCGGCGGTCGAACTGGAAGTCGAGAAGACCAAGCTCGACGGCTTGAAGTCGAGGATCGCGTCCTACGAGACCGACCTGAACAACCTGAACGCCCGCATCAACGAGCTTGCCGTGCTCACCCCGAAGCTTGCCGAACTGGAACGCCGCCGCGAGATGGAGGACGGCGAGTACCGGATGCTCGAGACCAACCTCAAGAAGGCGCGCGTGGATCGCACGCTCGATCCCACCCAGATGCGCGAGATCCGGGTGGTGGACAAGCCGTCCGTTCCGGTCCAGACCTTCAGCGAGCTTACCAAGAAGATCATTCTCGGTTTGGCCGGGGCGGGTGTCGCGGTCGGCGTGGGCCTCGCCTTCCTGATCGAACTGGTGATCGACCGCCGGATCAAGCGTCCGACCGAAATCGAATCGCGCCTGCAATTGCCGCTGATGCTTTCGATCCCGTTCGTCCGGCCGAAGAACCGCGGGGCCCTGCTGATCGGCAACGACCGTCCCGGGGACGCCGCCGGGGAAGGGGACCGCAGCGCGCTGCCGGCGGTGCGGGGCACCAACGGTTTCCATGCCTTCCCGCCGAAGACGGACCACTTCATCCATCCGTATTCCGAGGCGATCCGCGACCGCATCGTTTTCAACTTCCAGGTCAACAACATGACCCACAAGCCGAAGCTGATGGCGGTGACGGGACTTTCCGCCGGAGCCGGCACCTCGACGATCGCCGCGGGACTTGCGAAAGCCTTCTCCGAGGTCAATGGCGCGAAGGTGCTGCTCGTGGACCTGACTTCGGACTATCCGGACGACAACCCGATGTTCGGCAACAAGCCGCTGCACTCGCTCGTCGGCGCGCTACAGGCGGCGCGCAACACGCGCTTCAAGGAAGGTTCGCAGAACCTCTACCTGGCGAGCGCCGCGTCGCGGAAGACCGATCCGAACGCGACCGCCTTCGGCCCCATGCATCTTTACGAGTTGCTGCCGCATTTCCGGGCCAGCGAGTTCGACTACATCATCTTCGACATGCCGGCGCTGGCCCAGACCAGCCCGACGCTCGCGATGGCCGGCTTGATGGACAAGGTCCTGCTCGTGGTCGACGGCGAAGACACCAATCGGGAGACCCTGAAATGGGGCTATTCGGAACTGGTGAAGGGTCGTGCGGATGTTTCGTGCATCTACAACAAGGCCCGCTCGCATGCTCCGGGCTGGGTTCTCGGCGAAGTCTGATCACCCCCTTGGTCCGCTTCTTTCCTCCGGGCGCACCCACCCGTACAGGACTCACCTTCCCACGATGCCACGTCCCATGGCTTCAGCATACGAGGCAATGGCGGCCAGCTCCCCCGGGCTGCTCGCGAGAGCCTACTTCAGGATCAAACCTTTCATCCCGCGGCGGCTCCGGCTCGCCGTAAGGCGGGGTCGTGCGCGCGGCATCATCAAGCAATGCATTGGGACCTGGCCGATCAGCGAGTCCGCGGGCCATCCCCCTCAGGGTTGGCCCGGCTGGCCGCAGGGGAAGGAGTTCGCGGTGGTCTTCACCCACGACGTCGAATCCCAGGAAGGTCTCGGCAGGGTGAGGGATCTCGCCGAACTCGAGGTCGCCTTCGGTCTCCGTTCCTCGTTCAATTTCATTCCGGAAGGCACCTACGGGGATCCGGTCGAATTGCGCGAATGGCTTGAAGACAAGGGCTTCGAGGTAGGGGTCCACGACCTGAATCATGACGGTCGCCTCTACGGATCCCGGGAGGGGTTCCGGGAGAAGGCCAAACGTATCAACCATTATCTGAACGCCTGGGGGGCGGTCGGCTTCCGTTCGGGCTTCATGCTCCGGCAGCTCGATTGGATCCACGACCTGAATGTCGTTTACGACGCCTCGACCTTCGACACCGA
>CAMLOZ010000273.1 GCA_946481625.1 uncultured Haloferula sp.
CCTCGTCGATGACGTGCTCTTCACCGGCCGCACCATCCGCGCCGCGCTCGATGCCCTCTCCGACTACGGCCGTCCGGCGAAGGTCGAGCTTGCCACCCTGATCGACCGGGGACACCGCGAGATGCCGATCCAGCCGGATTATACCGGGATCCGCTTGGAAACATCACGACACGATCACGTGCTTGTTTCCTTGGAAGCGACCGACGGAGAAGACAAGATCGAGGTCGTCGAACGAAAACCCGACTAGCCATGCTTCCCCAGCGCCGGAAATCCGCCGAGGAAATCGCGAAACTCCGCGAGTCGCTCGGCATTCCCGGTGCGGACTCCGAGCAGACCGGAACCGAGCCCGTACCGCCGGTCGCCTTTACGCCTCCACCTGCCCAGCCAAAGGCACCCTCAGGGACAGCGCCGGTCCCGAGGAAGCCCGTAGCGTCGGAACCATCACCGGTTGTTGCTTCGGCGGGATCTCCGGATGCAGCGGGAGACGATCTGCCCGCCATGGAACAAGCGGAGCCGGGCGAATCTGCGGAAGTCCTCTCCGCCGCACCGAAGGCAGTCCGCTCGTTGCGCAAGTCCGAGCAAGTTCCCCGCGAAGCAAAGCCTGCCGCCGACTCCGTCAAGGTCGTCCGGGTCGATGCTGCACCGATCCCGCAACACCGGCACAGCGATCGCGAACTGATGGAAATGCGCCGCATTCAAGCGGCCCCTCCGGACCGCGCGATCTCGCACATCCGCCACCTTGCCGTGCCTTGGCCCTTGATCGCCCTGGGCTACATTTTGCCTCTGGCGGGGGCCGTGTCCGCGTGGCTCGCCCATTGGTCGCCCGGCGTCCCGCCGATGGATTTCCCCGCCCAGTGGATGGCCGATCTGTCCCGCCAGCCCTGGCTCGGCAAGGCTGGCTTCGGCCTGCTCTCCGGCCTTTGCGGGCTAGGCTTGGTGTTTGCAGGAGGCGTCGCTTGGAAGAAGCCGCGCTCGCGGCACCATGCCGGCTTCATCACGATCATCGCCGTTCTCATCCTCGCCTTCGGAATCATCCACCACTTCGCACCCACCTATGGCCCGTAAGGACCTGCTCGACATCGCCTCGCTCGACCGGGAGGAGATCGATCTCCTCCTCGACCAAGCCGTTCCCTTCAAGGAACTCTTCACCCGCTCCGTCAAAAAGGTCCCCGCGCTCAAGGGCAAGTCGGTGCTGATGCTCTTCTACGAGCCGAGCACGCGCACCCATTCCTCCTTCGAAGTTGCCGCCAAGCGCCTTTCCGCGGATGTCACGAACTTCGACGTGCCGCACTCCTCGGTCGTGAAAGGCGAGTCCGTGCGCGAAACGATCGAGACCCTCCAGGCGATGCGCACCGACTTCATCGTCGTCCGCCACAAGCAGAGCGGTCTGCCGGGAATGATCGCGCGCATGACCAAGGCCAGCGTGATCAACGCCGGCGACGGATCGCACGCGCATCCGACCCAGGGCCTGTTGGATGCCTTCACGCTCAAGGAGGTCTTTCCCGAGTTGAGCGGGAGAAAGGTCCTCATCATCGGAGACATCCTCCACAGTCGTGTCGCCCGCTCGACCAGCACGATCCTCAAGCGCCTCGGCGTCGAGGTTGCGTACTTGGGACCCGGTTCCCTGGTCCCGAAGGTCGGTCCGGAGAACATCCGCCGCTTTACCGACTACGGGGAAGCGATGAAGTGGAAGCCCGACGTGGTCTATCTCCTCCGGGTCCAGATGGAGCGCCAGGACGTGCAGTATTTTCCCAGCTTGCGCGAATATCACAAGGTTTACGGGATCACCGAGGAACGCCTGAAGCACATCGACGGCGAGGGCCTCTGGCTCATGCACCCCGGCCCCGTGAACCGCGGCGTGGAACTCTGCGACGGCGCGATGGACTACTCCCGCAGCCTCGTCAACCGCCAGGTCGAGAACGGCATCGCCGTCCGCATGGCCGTTCTCTACTGGCTGAAGCCGGAAGGGGAGGGTTGACGGCCTGGGCCATCGCGATGCGGACCCGGATCAAAGCCCGGGTCCGCATGCGGTTATTCCAGATGGTCCGCGGAAGCGCCCGGCGATATCGCCCCACGCTTTCCCCTGCGATAGGCGTTCTCAGGGGTACGAACCGTGGAGTTGACCGAACAGCCTGCCGCCCGCCGCGTTGGCCTTCGGCAGCCGGACTTCGATCAAATCGAAGTCCGCCGACGAGCCGCCGTCTTCCGTGACATCGACGACCACGCCGTTCCCATCCGGACCGGAATCGCCTGTACCGATCGGGACCGTGTTCCAAGTGGCGAGTCCGTTCCCCCAGCGGAAGTTCAGGGTCGAGTCGTTCTCCGAGGCGTCGAAACGCTCGAAGGTGAATACCAGTTCGGTCGCCGTTTCGCTGGACGTCACCAGGTCGCCGTCGAAGGCCATCGGATTGCCACCGAGTTGATACTCGAGAAGGTTGTGATACGGATCGCCTTCCGGATTGTCTTCGGCACCATCGTTCACTCCGGCCGTGAGACCGGCGGCTCCCGACCAAGCGGTGTATCCCGGCAAGGTCCCGACAAAACCGAGGACCCCCGTGGCTTCATCGAACTGATAGTTCCCGTCGCCGCTGGTCCACACCCGCGAGCCGACCGCTCCGCCGTCCGGCGTGAAGCCCGATCCGGCGACCGTGAAGCCGGGATCGAAGGCGGGGGTCATGGTAAGGAGATTCCACGTCGTGGAACCCGCCGTGGGCGTCGCCGCCGCCAAGTCGATGTTGAAGGTTCCGGCGAGGGTGAGGGTGCCGGTCCCCCCGACCGAATTGGTCATTCCCCCGGCCTGGGGCGAGAGGTTGTAAACGCTGCCAGTGCCCGGATTCAACACGCCGTGAACGACCAAGCTGGCCGTCGGGTTCATGGTGATATTGCCGGACCAGGTGTTGGTCGCGTTGGTGAAGACGACCTGCCGGATCGCCGTGGCATTGCCGTCCAAGGTAAGCCCGCCGCCGCCGGTGACCTTTGCTGACACGACCAAGGTGCCGTTGTCGGCGAACAAGACCGATGGATCGTATACGGCGGCCTCTCCAGCCAGGGTGATGGGGTTCCCATCCTCGGCTTGGCGCACCGTGGCGCCATCGAGGACGTAATTGGCCTGCGCGACGCTATTGGAGCCCTTCAGCCAGAACTGGCCGTCGGCAATCGCCAGCGTGGTTCCTGCGAAAACGGTGGTCTGATTGGCGACGGCCGGGCTCCGCAGAATCAAACCGTTCACCAGATAGTTCTTGCCGGCGACCGGAGCTGCCCCGCCTGTCCAGTTCGTTCCCGTATTGAAGGAGGTCGTGCCGAAACCATCGGTAGTGGCTAGCGGGATGCCGTCGTAGATGCCATCGTCGTTGATATCCCTGACATCGTTCGCGTCGGTCGGATCGGTGCCGTCCGCGAATTCGTCGGCGTGGGTAGCGTCGTCGTTGTCGAAATCATTGGTCCCATTGAAGGCCAGATAGGATGCCCCGAGATGTGGTTGGAAGAAAACGTACTCCCAGTAGTCGGGCAAGAGATCGGCGTCGGTATCCCGGCCTGAGTATTCGTCGAGGGGATTGAAACCACCGTCGAACTCTTCAAGGTCGGTGTCGAGGTCACCGTCGAAATTGGTGTTGGAGGCGGAATTCAGGGTGGTCTCGGCAGTCGTCAGATTGCCGAACCAGATCTGCTCCCAGCCGTCGGAGATGCCGTCTCCATCAAGGTCGGGGCTTGAGTTCTGATCGGCCGGGTTGGTGCCGTTGGTTTCCTCGACCTCGTTGCTGGCGGAGTCACCGTCCGGATCGTCGCTTCCAAGCTGGAGGAGATTCCTGAAATACTGCATTTCCCAAGCGTCCGCGAGGTTGTCCTTGTCGCTGTCCACCCCCGTCGAGAGGATGTCGTCGGGATGAGTCTCCGCGGCGAACTCGATGTCGTCGGATTCGCCGTCACCGTCCGAATCGACGCCCGCGGTCGCGGTGCTGAGATTGCCGAAACGGGCGGTTTCCCATGCATCGGGGAAGCCGTCCGCGTCGACGTCGGAACGGTTGATGTTGTCCGGGCCGAGCAGTTGGAACAGTTCGCGTTCGGTTTCGCTCAAGGAGCCCTTCCAGATGCGCACCTCGTCGTAGGTGGCGAAAGCCGTGTTATCCGCATACAAGGAACGTCCCAACGTGCATGCACTGTCCAGAAGGGCCCGCAAATCCGTGCCGCTGCCCGTATTGAAAGTGCCCTTGGCCCCATACAAGGGGTGGCCCGCAGCCTGGCTGCCGTTCGACGGAGCGGAGTACCAGGTGACCTGCGCACCGGTCGTGATCGCGCCGTTGGTGAAGACCGCCGGAACGATGGTCATCACGATGTGGTAGGAAACCCCCGCGACGTACGGGGAGTTCCCGGGAGTCCACGAGGCGGCGGGTTCCCAGGCAACCTGGTCGGTGTTGATGTCCGTGCCCTGGCTCCAGGTCATGCGCAGCGATTCGTTGGGGCCGGGATTGGTCCCATCGTCCACTCCGAAGTCGAAGATGCGGCTCCAATTCCGGACCCCTTCCTGGGTCGCCCACAGTTCGATCGTGACCGGCGTGACACCTCCGGACTGAAGTTCGCTGAGGAGGTTGTTGCCGAGAAGGATGTAGTCGCTGGTGGCCTTGGCCCCGCCGAAGAGTTGGAGACCGGTGGGACTCATGCTCGATGAAAGACCGACGTTGAGCGCGTCATCGTTGGCGATCTGCGCGTCGCTCTCCCCGACTGAATCGGCGAGGTTGCCGCTGAAGCTCCAGCGGTGGGCAAGCGTGGCCGCGCCGGGAGCCCATGCCGCATCCTGAGGATCCGCTCCTGCCTGGAATTCTTCGAGATTTGTGAATCCGTCGGCATCGGCATGATTTGCCGAGTCGTCGGTACCGACGACCAGACCGTGGGCGGTTTCCCAACCGTCGCCCATCAAATCGTTGTCGGTATCGGGCCAGGCACTTGAGTTGGTTGGCGAGGTGCTGGCGGTGATCTCATCCAAGTTGGTGGCGTAGTCGCCATCGAAGTCGCCGCCCGGTGTCTGACTGAGGTTGCCAAAGTGCGCGGTCTCGACGGCATCCGAAAAATTGTCGCCATCAACATCCCCGGGGACCGATGCGGCACTGGTCGGATCGGAGCTGTTCACGCCGCCGTTGAACTCGGCGGAGTCGGAATGACCATCGCCATCCCAGTCGCCCGATCCGTCACCGGACCCGGAGGGGGTGGTGATCGTCCCGTTGAGTTGGCTGAGGTCTGTGATGGCATCCCATGCGAGTTCCCATTCGTCGGTCAAGCCGTCGTCGTCCGAGTCCGGGTCGCCGAGTTGGACGAAAGCCAAGGAGACCTCGCCATCGGCACCGGCAGTCCATCCGAGCGTTTTGGTGCCGGCCGGGCCCGCGGAGCCGTGGCCACGGCACAGCGCTCCGCCGCCGATCCCGCCGTTGATGTCGAACACTGCCGCATTGGCACCCGGAATGATCGAGCCGGATCCGGGAACCGTTCCAGCGCCGGTGCTGTTGTTGATCCCCTTGAAATTGACGACGAATTTGTCCGCGCCCGTTGTGGTGATCGTCGCGCCTGTTCCCGCGTCGATCGAAGCAGCACCGCCGG
>CAMLOZ010000274.1 GCA_946481625.1 uncultured Haloferula sp.
GACCTCCATTCGTTCATCCGCGTGTCGAACGCCGCGAAGGGAATCTCACCGTCGTCGCCCCGGTTATACACGGATACAGTCGCGTCGATGGGTTTATTGTCGCGGGCTCGGATCACGACCTCGCCGATGTCCTTGCCAAGCAGCTTGAACTCATCCGGGCTGGCACGCAGGCCATCCTTCGCCCCGGAGAGCCAGGCGAAGCCTTCGATCTTTTTACCCATCTGGATGCCCTTCTTCTTAAGCTCCTCGCGGAGCTTCTCTTCGCTGGCATCCTTCTCGGGTTCCGGGCCTTTGATTTCTTCGAGGGTCTTGCCCCAGAACGCTTCGTCGAAAAGCATCTCATCCAAGGAGACCTTTTCCTTTTTCTTGTCCTCCTCCTTGGCCGAAAGGCTGGGAATGACCAGGAGGGCGGTGGTCAGGGCTACGAGGGCTTTCATCTGGTGTGTTATTAAGAAAACGAGGTCGATATGTCCAACCGAACTTATTGGAACTTTGTTTGAATTAATTAGGAAATTTTGCGGAATTCCGCGGAGACTACGCTCCGGACTGAATCGGATTGTCATTTCCGGGCGGACTGTTAGTCCCCTGTTAAAAAGAGCCTCTCCCATGACCCAAGATTCCCGCCAATCGCTGATCGAATTGCTGTTCCTGTCACTTTACTTGGACAACCACCTGTCGTTGGCCGAAGACGAAGTGCTGACTTCCGCGCTGGATAACCTCGGCTGGGAGGCGGAATTCCCCCGCGAGCTTTTCATCTTCCAAGCCTTCGCAAAAGCCCGGGAGGCCGCCGGAAACGAACTGAAAACGGACGCTTTCCTGTCCAGCCACGCAGACCTGCTGGCGCGCAACGGAACCGCCGGGCCCGCCCTGACCTGGCTCTACAAGATCCTCGGCTCCGATGGCATCTCGATGGCGGAAGAGCGCTTCCTCAAGAAACTGGAGAAGCGGCTCTACCCTTGAATGGCAGCAGGCCTCACTTCTCCTTTGCCAGAAGAGTCGGGTAGGAATCGGCCCGCCCCCCGGATCGGACTTCGGGACGAGCCGGTAGATCTCCCCCCACGAGGCCGGGGGTTCCGCCTTTTTCCGGCCAGCGTTGGTAAAGGGCGAAACGGGCGGCAAGGGCTTCCTGCCACTGCACCTGGGACCGGCGGGCTTTCTTCAGCCGGCGGGCGGTTCTATCCTCAGCGTCCGCTGAAGTGCGCGCCGGTGAGATGGAGGTTTCGCTTCGGTGCCTGCAAGACGAGGGCGTAAGTCGCATTGATCAAATCCTCCTCGCCCATGTAAGGCGCGCCCATATGGGGCTGGGTGAAGTGCAGCCCGTAGCCGGGCTCCCACGCCAAGGAGAACCACCAGGCGTAGTCCTTCATCACGCTCGCATAGGCCTCGGGGTTGACGAGATTCAGACCGAGCAACCCCCACGATCCGCCGGGCTCTCCGTATGCATGGCTATTGCGGATCCACGGATGGTTCTTCTCCATGAATCCGACCATCGCGGTGCTCATGTCGCGGCGCTCGCCGCGGAGATGCGCCGCCATCGCGAACATACCGCTGCGCGACCAGAACTCCTCCTTGTCCTTGTAGGAGCGGTTGTAACCGAGAGAGCCGTGGCCGCCTTCCTTGGGATCCGACCACGCCATCTCCATATAGGGCATGATCATCTCCCAGATGCCCGACTTCATGCCACAGCGTTGGGCGAGGGCTTCGAAGACGAGCAAGTGGACGGCGGGTGCGACGAGGGCCTTGTTTTCGTATGGCAGGCCGCTCGGGCCATGCCCCAGGGCCGGCACGTTCCAGATCGAGTTGTGCCTGCCCTTCACCGCCCAATCGCGGAGCGCTTCAAGGTGCGGCAGCACCTGCTTGTCACCGGTCAGGAGGTGCCATTCACTGTAAAGGATCCCGGCGTAGGCACCCGCCCAGAAGCCGAGATTCCCGTAGGCGGCCGGCTCGGGATATTTTTCGAGCGACCATTCCACCGCCTTCTTCACACGGCTGCGGTACTTCTTCTCGCCGGTCGCGAGCAGGGCTAGCGAGGAGAAGGTGGTGCGGATGATGTCCCCGGACCAAGAGCCATCCTCCTTCTGGGATTCCTCCAGGAAGGAGATCATGTCCTTCAGGAGAGCGGCCGCTTCCGGATCGTCCGCGGGGTTCATGGTCGTGAAGGCCCGGCTCCGCGGAAGTTCGAGATTCAAGGTGACAGGCACTCCTTCGCGAAGGACCGAAAGGGGGAGCACGCGCTGGCCCGCTTCGAGCACCGCTTCCGATTTGCGGCCGAGCGTGGCCTCGTGGCTATGGCGGAACCATTCCCAGCCGGGATTGAGATCGTTGGACGGCAGCGGCAGTTCGGCAGCGCCGAGGATCACGTCGCCCTCCTTGAGCTTGGCCTTGGAAGCAGGACTCCCGCCGCGGACCGACATGACGGTGAGCACCGACTGCTGATGCTCGGTGAGTGCGTCGAAGCCAAGCAAGCCCGCTCCCAACAAATCCGGACCGCTCCCGCCGTTCGAGCGGCCGTAGAGCTTGTCGGTGGGTTTCTCGTGCACACGACTGAAGCGTGGTGTCCCGATTACCACCGGCTTGCCGTCGCCGGCACGCACGCGCAGGCCGAAGGTCTTGCCGGGAAGCAGATCCATCAGCGAGTCCGGGATCTCCAGCCATATGCGGGACCGGGCGGTCACCGGCTCGGATTTCTTGCTGAGCTCGATGCCCAGCGGAACCACCTCTCCCGCGGTGCCGAAGCCGCCGCCGCTCCAGTCGCTTTCGATGACGAAGCGGAAGGCGGTCACGTCCAGGGGCGCGGAGAGATTCAAGACCAACGGCAACCGCGAACCGGCCACTTCATTCGCGGTGACGCCTTTCGCCACGGTTTCCCATTCGGTCCCCGATTTGCGGACTTCGAGGCGATAGTTCTTCGCGACGCCGTTCGTGTAGCCGCCGTGGCGCGGAACGTAGCGGACACCTTCCAGCCTGCGCGGAGTGGCAAACTCCAGGCCGATCCAGTGTGGCGGCGCGGGCTGCTCGTTCCCGTAGCGGGTGTGCCAATCGGTGTTCGGGTCGCCGTCGAAGGCCCGCTCGGCTTCCGCTCCTGATTGGGACGAGGAGGAGATCACCCCCCAATCGGCCCGGGGAGCCGGTCCGCTGGCGCTGGCGCTGGTTTTGGCAAAGACTTCGCCGCTCGGCGGGTCGAGGGCTTCCAGTTCCAAGCTCCCCTTTCCGCCATCGATCGTGCCGTGGACGTCCACGGAAAGAACGCCGTGCCACTTGCCGCCGACGTCCTTCTCCTTGTCGGTGAGCATCGGCACCTTCACCGCTATCGCCGCGGTTTCGCCCTTTTCCAGAAGCACGCCCTTCTCACCGCCCGGGAGGACCCACGCGGTGACGGCCTCGAAGGGAGCCGTCTCCACGGGTGCGGCCGGGAGGCGAATGGCGGTCCAAAGCGCCAGGAAAAAGATACAGCAGGGCGAGCGCATGATGCAGAGACGCATCAATGCTCGTTTTTATTTCGATTTCCAGCTCTAAAAAGACGGATTACTCCTCCGCAGGCACGTCGGGCTCGGTGGCATCGGCACTTTCTCCCGGGGCATCCTCACCATCCGGGATGACGAGCGCGATGTCCTGGAGCTTTTCGCCCTCCTTGAGGGTGAGGAGTTTAACCCCCTGCGCATTGCGGCCGGTCTCACGGATCTCGTTGACCCGGATGCGGATGCTCTGGCCGGTGGAGGTCATGAGCATCAGCTCGTCCGCGTCGGTCACAGTGACGGCACCGACGACCGGACCGGTCTTGTCGGTGACTTTCATGGTGATGATGCCTTTGCCGCCGCGGGTCTGCTTGCGGTATTCCTCGAAGGAGGTGCGCTTGCCGAGGCCGTTCTCCGAAGCCACGAGCAGGGTCGAGCCGTCCGTGACCAGAGCGAGGCCGACGACGAAGTCGCCTTCGACCGGACGAATGCCCATGACGCCGGCCGAGGCCCGGCCCATCGAGCGGGCATCGTCCTCGTGGAAGCGGAGGCTCATGCCCTCGTGGGTAACCAGCACGATCTCGTCGGAGCCGGAGGTAAGCCGGACGCCGATGAGCTCGTTGTTCTCCTCAAGGATGATGGCGGTGAGGCCGGCCTTGCGGTAGTTGCGGAAGTCGTTGAGCGCGGTCTTCTTCACCTTGCCGCTGCGAGTCGCGAAGAAGACGAAGCCGGCATCCTCGCGGAACGTGTTGTCGTTGCCGTTCTCGTCGGTCGTGCGTTCGAGGCGGAGCAGCGCGGCGATCTTTTCCTCCGGCTTGAGGTCGAGGACGTTCTTGATGCTCCGGCCCATGGCGGTGCGGGAGCCTTCCGGCAGGTCGTAGACGCGCTCGACGTAAACCCGGCCGGTGTTTGTGAAGAACAGCAGGTAGTCGTGCGCCTGGACGCTGAAGAGGTGCTCGATGAAGTCGTCCGGCTCGTCCTTGCCCGTGGCTCGGGTTTCCATGCCTTTGAGCCCCTTGCCGCCCCGTCCTTGCAGGCGGTATTCGGACGCGGCAGTACGCTTGATGTAGCCGCGGTGCGAGAGGGTGACGATCATCGCATCGTTCGCGATGAGTTCTTCCATCGCGATCTCCCCGGCTTCCGCGAGGATCGGGCACTTGCGTGGAGTGGCGTATTTCTCGCCGATCGCGCGGAGCTCGTCCTTGATAATCGTCAGGACGCGCTCCTCGCGGGCGAGGATATCGAGCAGGTCCTTGATGGTTTCGAGAACCTCGTCGTACTCGGCCTTTACCTTGTCGCGTTCGAGACCGGTGAGCTGATAGAGACGCAATTCGAGGATGGCATTCACCTGGCGCTCGCTGAAGACGTAGCGCTCGCCCTGCACGGCAAGTTGGGAACGGATCAGGATGCCGAGGCCCTCCGCGGTGGCAGTGGAGAAGTTGTAGGCGGCGAGGCGCTCACGGGCTTCATCACGGTTCTTCGAATCGCGGATGATCTTGATGAAGTCATCGAGGTGACCGAGAGCGAGCAGGAAGGCTTCGAGCAGTTCCGCGCGTTCCTCGGCCTTGCCGAGAAGGTAACGGGTGCGGCGGATGATCACCTCGCGCCGGTGCTCGATGTAAGCGTCGATCGCCTCCTTGAGCGAAAGCTGCTTCGGGCGGTTTTTGTGAATCGCCAGCATGTTCACGCTGAAGGATGTCTCCAGCGCGGTGAGCTTGAAGAGCTGGGCGACGACGACCTGCGGGCGGGCATCACGCTTCAACTCGATCTCGATGCGGGTTTCCTCGTCCGAGAGGTCGCGCATGCCGGAGATGCCGGTGAGCGTCTTCTCGTTGACCAGCTCGGCAATGCGCTCCTGCAGCACGGCGCGGTTCACGCCATAGGGAACCTCGCGGATGACGATCAGGGATCTGCCGCCCTCGTTTTCTTCGATCTCCACCTTGCCGCGAAGACGCATCGAGCCGCGGCCGGTGCGGAAGTATTCCTCGATGCCGCGGATGCCGCGGATCTCGCAGGACACCGGGAAGTCCGGGCCCTTGATGTGCTGCATCAGCTCCGGCAGCGTGATATCGGGATTATCGATCTGCGCGCAGATGCCATCGATGACTTCGCCGAGATTGT
>CAMLOZ010000275.1 GCA_946481625.1 uncultured Haloferula sp.
CAACTGGTCGCAGGTTTGTGGCACCGGCATGGCGCTCGCCGCAGAGGCGATCCGCGAGCGTGATCCCGCGCGCTGCGAGGCGATCATCCGCCGTGGCAAGGAACTCGTGGAAAGTTGCCGTGTCTTCTACGAGCCCGACGGCGCCTATCCGGAAGGCCCGGCCTACTGGCACTACGGCACGAACTACCACGTGCTCCTGCTCGCCGCGCGCGAGTCCCTCGGCCAGCCCGTCGATGTTCCCGAACTTCTCCATCGCAGCGGCGATTTCATGCGCCACGTCACCGGACACACGCGCCTTTCCTTCAACTATGCCGATGGCGATCCCTACTTGGAAACGCCCAGTCCGGCCCAGAGCTGGATCGCCACGCGCTTCAAGGATCCCGGCCAGGCTCGCCACGTTCGGGGGCTGCTGGAGCGGGCCTTGCAGAAGGGCCCAGGCACCAGCGCGACCAATGATCTCCGCTTCTTCCCCTTGCACCTGCTCTGGCTGCCGGAGGAGTCTAAGGATGATCGCGGGACAGCCACCGCCACCTCGGCCGCTTTCCAGGGCGAGCAGGCCTTCGCCTTCTTCCGCACGGCGTGGACCCCCGATGCCGCATGGCTCGCGATCAAGGGCGGGACGGGTGCCGCAAGCCACGGCCACCTCGATGCCGGGGTCTTCGTTTATGAAGCCGCGGGTATCCGCTGGTTCCACGACATGGGAAAGGACAATTACAACATGCCCGGGTACTTCGGGAAGCAGCGCTGGGACTACTTCCGCCTCACCAATCTCTCGCACAACACCCTGGTCATCGGCGGCAAACGGCAGGCTACCCCCCGCGAGGGTTGCCCGGTCGAATTGTCGGCTTCCGGGGACCGGACCGGGATCGATCTGACCACCGCGTATGCCGGCCAGGCGGACTCCGTCCTGCGTAGCGCGAGCTTCGATCCATCCGATGGGGCCGTGATCTTGACCGATCGCATCGTGAAGCCCGTCGCGCCCGTCCGCTGGGCGGTCATCACCAAGGTCGCGCCGAAGTTCGAGGGCGACCGAGTGGTGATCGAGGAAGCGGGCAAGCGCCTGGTCCTCACCCGGAAGGATAATTCCGGCGGCGCATGGGAAACCTACTCCCTCGAGCCCCCGACCGAGCGCGAGAAACAGAACGAGGGCTATCACATGTTCGGGTTTACGGCACCTGCCGCGGATCGTCTCACGCTCGAAGTGACTTGGAAGCTCGAGTAGGTCCCCCCCTCCGCCGGACCCGCCTTTTCCAACTAGGAATTGCCCCCCGGCCCCGCCCTGCTAAAACCGGGCCATGCGCTACCGCGAACGCCTTCAAGCCCGTATCGATACCACCGGATCCCGGCTCTGCGTTGGCCTCGACCCGAGGCCCGGAGATGGCGGGATCGAAGCGGTTCCGGATTTTCTCAGGCGGGTCGTCGATGAAACCTGGCAGCACGCCGCCGCTTTCAAGCCGAACATGGCCTACTTCGAGGCCATGGGCTTGCGCGGGATCGAGATCCTCGAAAACCTCCTCGCCGCGATGCCGGAGGAGGTCCCGGTCATCCTCGATGCCAAGCGCAGCGACATCGGCGAGACCCAGAAGTACTACGCGCATAGTTACTTCGCCCATTGGAAGGTCGATGCCGTCACGCTCAATCCCTTCCTCGGCTACGATTCCATCGAGCCCTTCCTGAATTGGGAAGGGAAGGGGATCTACCTCCTCGCCGTCACCTCGAACCCCGGTTCGGCCGATTTCCAGCGCCAGATCCTTGTCGACGGACGCTCGATCTTCGAACTCGTCACCGCCCTCGGCGAACGCGCCGCCGGGCTGCCCACCGACGTGGGCTACGTTGTCGGTCTCACCAATGCCGCGGGCGTTTTGCAACGCATCCCGGACGCCCCGCTGCTGGTCCCCGGCCTCGGGGCCCAAGGGGGGGATCTGGCCGAGCTCGCCGCCGCCGCCCGCACCGCACCGGATGTCATTAATGTCTCGCGCGGAGTGCTTTATGCGGACGACGGCTTCACCTTCGGCGAGCGTGCCAGACGCTGGGCGGAGCGGATCTCGAAATCCTATCAAGAAGCGGTCGCGTGACCGCGTAACCACGCTACTTTGGCCCGTTCATGTTAAGGAAACCAGACTATCCGAAGACCGGCCAGGTTAGCGCCCATTATTCAGGCCTCCTCCCGCAAAGAGGCTGGCCCGGGCGGAACTACAAGTTCTTCCGCCACAGGATCGTCCCCGGAATGTTCCAGAAGCGTGGCGGCCTCGCACAGGATCCCGTGCTCACCGTGCCGGACCCCGGTCTCGTCCGTGTCACCTGGATCGGCCATGCTTCCTTCCTGCTCCAGTTCGCCGACCACTCGGTCATCGTCGATCCGAATTGGGCCCGTTGGCACGGTTTCGTGAAGCGCCTCCGCGAGCCCGGCCTCCCGCTTGAGTCCATCCCGGAACTCGACCTGGTCCTTGTCAGCCACGCCCATTTCGATCACCTCCACAAGCCGAGCCTCAAGGTACTCCAATCCCGCGGCGGCATCGTCGTCCCCCGTGGCAGCGCGAGTCTCGTCCGCCGCCTCGGTTTCCCCGCCGTCCACGAAATGAAGGTCTGGGAAACCATCGAGTACAACAGCATGAACGTGGTCCACACCCCAAGCCACCATTGGGGCGCGCGTTACCTTCACGATACCCATCGCGACTACGGCGGTTACCTGATCGAGTCCGGCGGCAAGAGCGTCTTCCACTGCGGGGACAGCGCCTGGTTCGACGGCTTCGCCGAGATCGGCCGCCGCCACGAGAATATCGACGTCGCCCTCATGCCCATCGGTGCCTACGAGGCTCCCAGCGGCCGCGATGTCCACATGAACCCGGAGGAGGCCGTCCGTGCCTTCGCAGAACTCGGGGCGAAGGTGATGATCCCCATGCACTACGGTACCTTCCCCCTCGGCAACGAGCCGATCGAGGAACCCGTCGAGCGCCTCCTCATGGAAGCCGACCGCCTGGGCATCTCCGAGCGCATCCTCATTCCCGAGGAAGGCGTCGGCATCGAGTGGTAAAGTGGCGCACGCCGCCGGCGTGTGAAAGTCCTCGCCAGCCGCCGGTCCAGGGTAGCCGACCGCTCCGCTGTCGGAGAGGGATCCGCAAGGCTCCGGCGCGGCCGACGTGCTGACGCGACCGGCCATCCCTCAGACCAAAGGCCGGAACCTGCCCACCGTATCCTGCAGCGCCCGTGTGATCTGCCCCAGGGAGCAGCACTCCACCGTTTCCAAGAGCTCGGTGAAAACATTCCCCCCCTCGCGGACGACCCGGGTCAGACGTTCCAGCGCCACGGGCGCGGCCTCGCGATTCCTCTCCTTGAACGCGCCTAGCCTCGCGATCTGCTCGCGCTTCCGCTCGTCGGGGATCCTCACCAGCCGCGGTTCCGGCGGCGGGGCACCGCTGCGATAGCGGTTGACCCCGATCACCGGTCGCGTGCCATCGAGGATCTGCCGCTCGTAACGGTAGCCGGCGGCCTGGATGCACGAGCGCTGGTAGCGCTGCTCCATCGCTTCGAGCACGCCGCCGAGCCGGGCGATGGTCTCGAACTCGGCGAGGATCGCGTCCTCCACGACCCGCTCGACCTGTTTCATCCCGGGCGATCCGGCGAGCAGGTTCATGGTGTGGCGGAACAAGCCGCTCTCTTCGAGCAGGATCGATTGGGAGTGCGAAGCGAGCCGGGCATACTCTTCGCCGGGCGTGGTGAAAGGTTCGTCGGCGCTGTTGCTGTGGCACGAGTTCGTCGCGTTCACGCAGGCGAGCATCAGCTCGATTGCGGTGCGGGTGAGGTTGTTCTTGTACTCGGCGGAAACCAGGGAGCGCCCGCTGGTCTGGGTGTGGAGCTTGAAAAGCTGGCCTTGCGGCGAAGCACCGAACACGTCGCGCATGCCGATCGCCCACAGTTTCCGGCAGACCCGGGCGAGGGCGAGGAACTCGACGTCCAGCGAGCAGTCGAGGAAGAACGACAGCCGCGGCGCGAACGCATCCACCGCCAGGCCGCGGTCGCGGAGCATCGCCACGTAGGCGAAGCCGTTCGACAACGTAAAGGCGGCCTGCTGCACCGGCGTGGCCCCGGCTTGGGAAATGTGGTAGCCGCTAATCGATACCGGATACCATTTGGGCATCCGCCCCACGCAGTGGACGCACATGTCTAACAGAAACCGCAGCGAGGCCTCCACCGGGAACAGCACCTCGTTCTGTGCCTGGACTTCCTTGAGGATGTCGGCCTGCACGGTGCCGCGCAGGCGCGCCGCCGCGTCCGGCCCGAAGCGCCGCTTGGCCGCCGCCACGAACATCGCGAGGATGGTCGGCGCGGGGCCGTTGATGGTCATCGAGACCGAGGTCGCGGGCGCGGTCAGGTCAAAGCCCGCATACAGTTTCTCCATGTCCTCCACCGTGTCGATGGCCACGCCGCCTTCGCCGATCTTGCCGAAGACTCCCGGCTCGTCGCTGTCCATGCCGTAAAGAGTAGGGCCATCGAAGGCCGTGCTCATCCGGTGCGAGCGCTGGTTCTTGGTGAGCAGGTGGAAGCGCTCGTTCGTATCCTCCGCCAGGCCGAGACCGGCGAAAAGCCGGGTTGGCTCCTCCGCGCGCGCTGCAGCGTCCGCTTGTCCCCCGGCATCGAGCGGATCGAGATAGAGTTCCGGATAAGCGGAGGAAAGGAAGGGAAACTCCCCGGGCAATCCTTCACCATGAAGGAAACGGGCGATGGCACCCGGCTCGTCCAACTCGGGCAAGGCGAGCCGCGGCAGCAACAATCCGGTGGGCGTTTCCGTCCGCGGTACCCGCGCCTGGATCCCGCGCCAGCGGGCGAGCAAGGCCTCGCCCGCCGCAGGGTCGCGCCGCGCTTCGGCCACCCGTTCTTCCACCGCGGCATTGAAGCGGCGGACGGCGCGCACGATGTCGGCGAGGGCGTTCATGGCGATGGCGCGGGAAGGAGTCCAAGCAAGTGCGCGACGCCCGGATCGGCATGGCGGCTGGCCACGGTCGGCACGAGCGGCTTCCCGGGTGCAAAGGCATCGAGGTGCTGCCGGATCTCCGCCACTGCCGTGGCGCTACCCGGGCGGTCGTGCTTGTTGGCCACCACGATATCGGCGGCTTGCAGCATCAGGATCTTCTGCAACTGGAGGCGCGCGCCGTAGTCGGTGTTCATCACCAGCACGCGCAGATCCACCATGCCTTCGGGGAAGGGGAGCGCTTCCTGGCCGATGCCCACCGTCTCGACGATGACCAGATCGAAGCCGGCTTCCGTGGAGGACATCCAGGCGAGCGCCGGTTCGGTTGCAGGGGAGAGCCCGCCCTGCCTGCCCCGCGTCGCCATGCTGCGGAGGAAGACCCGGTCGTCCTGCGCGTAAACCATCGTCGCCCGGTCGCCTAGCAGCGCCCCCGCTTGCAAGGTGCTCGGATCGTGGGAGAGGATGCCGACGCGATGTCGCGGGTAACTCTCCAGATACTGGCGCACGAGTTCATCGATCAAAGTGGTCTTGCCCGCTCCGCCCGGGCCGGTGAGGCCGAGGACCGGCACCTTGCCCCGCGGCGGTGCCGGCCGGCCCGGATC
>CAMLOZ010000276.1 GCA_946481625.1 uncultured Haloferula sp.
TTGGCATTGAAGCGGGCGAAGCCGAGGGCGCGTTCGCTGAGGTCCGCGGCGGTGACCGTGCAGCCTCTTTCCGCAAACCGCAGTGCGCCCCAACCGGCACCGGCACCGAGGTCGAGCACCCGCTCGCCCTTCCTGCCGGTGGCGAGCGCGGTAAGCATGCGGGAGGAATTCCCCTCGCCCATCACGTAGTCCGGCTTGCCGGATACGAGCGCCGCGGGGTGATCGTAGGCGAACCAGCCGTGCTCGTTGGCATCCAGCTTCGCGGCCGAGCGGACGAGGTCGTTGCCGAGGGCTTCAAGCAAACCGATGCGCATCAGCCCGAGAAGCTCGGAACCGAAGAGCGCCATCGCCGCCTTCCCCGCGACCGGCTCGCCGAGGTCGAAGAGCCGGCACGCGGCGAGCATCGGGGAGTCGGGCTCGAGAAGTTTCGGTGCCAGATGGGTGCGCGCGACCGGGTCGCCCGGCCGGTGCAGGTCGGCCGCCTCCAGATCCTTGCGCGTGTAGCCGGCACGGACCAAGGCATCGCGGAAGGGAGCGGGATCCCAGTCCCGGAGAATCGTTTCGCTGAACATGCGGGCGGCTCAGGGCTCCACTTTCTCGATGCGGTAGAAGCCCGTCGGGCCGACTTGGGTCACGGTGAAGCTGGTCGTGGGACCGGAGGCCGTGATCGTTTCGATGATCTCGAAAGGCTGCGCGAGATCCGGCGAGCGGCGGACGCGGTAGCTGGCCCCGGGAACGCTCACCCATGTCAGCGTGAGGGCATTGCTGCCGGGTGGCCCGCTGGTCGCGGTGGCGCGGAAGAACGAAGAGCCATCGCGCGGATGGGTGCCGACCTGGAATTCCTCCAGATTGGTCAGGCCGTCGCCATCGGCATCGAGATTGCCGTCCTCGGAGTGAAGCAGGAGGTCGAACTGGGTTTCGAACGCGTCGGACATGCCGTCGCCATCGGCATCGCCGGTGTAGGGCAGGATGGTGGTGACCGGGGGCGCAAGCGGATCGCTGAGCTGGTAGTAAGTCATGCGGATTCCCTCGTGGACGAGTTGGATCTCTTCGATGGCCGGAGCGCCGTTGCTGCCATCCGTACCGGTGCTGGCACAGGAGACAATGCGGACATTCGTCAGAGTGAGCGCCCAGAAGAGGCGGGGAGATCCCTCCTCCACCTGCGACAGGTGCAACTCGACCTTCGGGAAGACCCGCCCGGTGGCGCAGGCCTTGAAGAGCAGGGGCGTGGCCTTGTCGATGCGGCGGTGAAGCGTGATCGTGCTGCCGGGAAGCGGCGGTTGGCCGGCGGCGGAAACGCTCTCGAGATCGAGCCAATCCGGGTGACCGGCATCGGTGGATTCACCCGGCACATCCGGGGCGACCAGAAGCCAACCCTGCAATGTCGCCGCGGCGAGCGGGGAAACAAAGGCCGCCGCTGCCGCAAGGACCGCGAGGAGACGCGGCCGCGGGTGGAGCGAAGGTTTCATTGTGCGCTCGCGCTGAAATCGTGTTCCACCACCACCGGATCTTCCACCTGCTGGCCCGCGTCGTCGTAGCGGGTGTACTCGATTTTGATCTTCGCGTAATTGAAGGAAATCTGGTCGGTCGGAATCGTGTCTGCGGTGCCTCCGCTACCACCGCCGCCGCCCGACTGGTACGAGCTGACGAGGATGTCGGAAAGGGTGATCACGTAGTAGTCCTGCTTCCCGCCGCCACCGGACTTCCGGCAAACCAAGGTGGCTTGCGGGATATGCTCCCCTTTCGCACAGGCAAGGAAGAGCTGCGGGCTCGACTTGTCGATGCGCTTGCCGAGGCTGAGCGTGATCGCCTTTGCCACCGAACCGGAATTGGTGGCACCCCAGGAGAAGCTTTCGATCTCGATGGTGTCGCGGTGCTTGTCGTCGGTGGACTCGCCTTTGATGCCTTCGATCTCAAGGAGATAGTCGGAAGCGCCATGGGCTCCGGTCAGGCTGAGCGCCACGGCGGGCATCGTGAGCGCGAGAGTACGGGACAGGGAGGGAAGGGTTTTCATCGCTTAAGCAGCATGGATGATCAAGGTCATCCAGGTCAAGCGGATTCTCGCCCCGCCGATTGACGCTCAATCCCTCCGCCGCATCGCCAGCACCAGCGCCCCGGCGACGATTCCCCAGAACGCAGAGCCGATTCCCAACAGGGTGACGCCGGAAAGCGTGACGAAAAAAGTCATGACGGAGGCTTCGCGGAACCGCTCCCCGGCCAAGGCGGACGAGAGCGCGTTACCGATGGTGGCGAGCAGGGCGAGGCCGCCGACGGCGAGGACGAGTTCGCGCGGGAAGGCGGAGAACAGCCCCGCGACCGTGGCCCCGAAAACGCCGATGAGCAGGTAGAAGAGGCCGGCGCAGACGGGAGCCCAGTAGCGGCGCCCGGGATCGGGGTGGGCCTCCGGACCAACGACGAAGGCGGCGGTGATGGCGGCAAGGTTGATCCCGAAGGCTCCGAAGGGCGCGAGAAGGAAGGTGGCGATGCCGGTGACACCGATGATGCGCGAGACCGGTGCCTCGTAACCGCCGACCCGGATGGCGGCGATGCCGGGCAGGTTTTGGGAAGCCATCGTCACGATGAAGAGGGGAATGCCGACCCCGATCAGGGCGGCGGGGGAAAACTCGGGAGGCATCCAGACGGGAAGGGTGAATTCCCACGGGACGCGCTCCATGTGGAATTCCCCTTGAATCGCGGCGATCACGATGCCGAGGAGCAGGATCACCGGAACATTCGCGCGCGGCCAGAAGCGGCGGCCGATCACGTAGGCGGCGATCATCGAAAGGACGAGCAGCGGGTTCTTCGGGATGGCGGTGAAGGCATCGAGGGCGAAGCGGGAGAGCACGCCGGCGAGGAGCGCGGAAGCGAGGGGCAGCGGCAGGCGGTTCATCACCTTCTCGAAGCCGCCGCTGAAGCCGGCGATGATGATAAGGACGGCACTGAAGAGGAAGGTGCCCACCGCCTGCGGCATCGTCAGGTGACCCGCGGCGGCAGCTGCCCCGATGACCACGGCACCGGGGGTGGACCAGGCGATGAGGATCGGCTTCCGGGTCGCGAGCGAAAGCAGGATGGTGGGCACGCCCATGCCGATGCCGATGGCCCAGATCCAAGAGGCGGTTTGCTCCGGCGTGGCATGCAGGTTCTGGGTCGCCTGGAAGATGATGGCGACCGAGCTGGTGAAGCCCACCAGGACGGAGACGAAGCCCGCGACGAGTGCGGAAAAAGAGAAGTCCTTCAGCATGCGGGCGCTGCCGTCATGGCGCTGCAGGGCGGCGGAGTCAATGGCGGGGCGGGCGGGCTTTGACGAGAAGGCGCGGAGGCGCGTGTGGATACGGTCAATTTTTCCCCGTGTTCTTGCGCGGGAAGCCGCTTCCGGAAAGGATGGCCGGCGGCCATGACCCTTTCCGCACTGGACCTTTTCACGATCGGCGTGGGCCCCTCGTCCTCGCACACCGTGGGACCGATGCGGGCGGCGAGCCGCTTCGTCCACGGTCTGGAGGAGAAGGGCTTGAAGCACCGAGTGGTGCGGTTGCACTGCGATCTCTACGGGTCGCTGGCGGCCACGGGCAAAGGGCACGGCACGGATGCCGCGATCCTGCTGGGTTTCCTCGGCGAGGAGCCGGAGACGGTGGAGATCGATGCCGTCCCCGCGAAACTGGCGGCGGTCCGGGCCGGGAAGCTGCGGCTTCCTTGGGGCGCGGAGATCGATTTCGACGAACTGACGGATCTGGACTTCAAGCGCCTCAAGCCGCTGCCGCTGCACCCGAACGGCATGCATTTCACGGCGCTCGATGCGGACGGAAATCCGCTGGCGGACGCGGTGATCTATTCGCTGGGCGGCGGCTTCATTGCCAGCGAAGCGGAGATGCGGGTGCCGGTGCTGCCGGAGGTCGCGGTCGCCCGTCCTTTCGCCAATGCGGCTGAGCTCATGGGCCATTGCGAGCGCAGCGGACTCCCGATCGCGTCGGTTCTATTGGAGAACGAATCCGCCTTCCGCCCGGAAGCGGAGACGCGGGCACGGCTGGATGCGGTGTGGCAGGCGATGCAGTGCTGCGTGAAGCGCGGTTGCTCGCAGGAAGGCACCTTGCCCGGCGGGCTCAAGGTGAAGCGCCGCGCCAAGGCGATTTACGAGAACCTCCGTAGCTCGCCGGAAGCCGCGCTTTCCGACCCGCTGACGATCCTCGACTGGGTGAACCTCTACGCGCTGGCCGTGAACGAGGAGAACGCCGCCGGTGGCCGGGTGGTGACCGCGCCGACCAACGGCGCGGCGGGGATCATCCCGGCGGTACTCCACTATGCCGTGCGCTTCCGGCATTCCCCGCATGCGGATGGTGTGCATCGTTTCCTTCTTACCGCGGCGGGAATCGGCATGCTCTACAAGCGGAATGCCTCGATCTCCGGTGCGGAAGCGGGCTGCCAGGGCGAAGTGGGCGTGGCCTGCTCGATGGCGGCGGCGGGGCTCGTCGAGTATCTCGGAGGCACCCCGAAGCAGGTGGAAAACGCGGCCGAGATCGGCATGGAGCACAACCTCGGGCTGACCTGCGACCCGGTCGGCGGGCTGGTCCAGATCCCCTGCATCGAGCGCAACGCGATGGCTTCCGTGAAGGCGATCAATGCCGCCCGCCTGGCGATGGCGGGCGACGGTTCGCACTTCGTCTCGCTCGACAAAGTGATCAAGACGATGCGCGACACCGGGCGCGACATGAAGTCGAAGTACAAGGAGACCTCGCGCGGCGGGCTCGCGGTGAACGTGGTGGAGTGCTGAGGCCCCGCTTGCCAGCGGAAGGCATCCGCCGTCATGCTGCGGCAAGACGATGAGAGGACTGCGCTACGATGCCACCCGCGGACTGATGGAGGCGCAAGGCCCGTTGATCGGGTTGATCGCGGTGATCTTCGGGATCTTCCTGTTCCAGGAAATCCAGGGCGACGCCTGGTATCTGCCCTTCATGGCAGTTCCGGTAAAAGTGACGGAAGCGTGGCAGCACCTCAGGGAGGGCGGCTTCGGCCGGGCGGACGCACAAGCCTTCGGAACCTTGCTCACCTGTGCCTTCCTGCACGGCGGTGCGGACCACGTGATCTACAACATGCTCTTCCTTTGGATCTTCGCGGCGCTGACCGCCGAGCTGATCGGGCACCGCTGGATGTTCGGGATCTTTCTCTTCACGGCCCTGACCGCTTCCATCTTCCACGTGGCCCTCAATGCCCACGACGCCACCCCGATGTTGGGTGCCTCCGGCGCGCTGATGGGTTTCCAAGGGGCTTACCTCGGCATGTCCATGCGCTGGCATCTGCCGACTCCCCATGTGTGGCCGATGTCGCGGCCGGTCAGCCCTGCACAACTCGCGGCCGTGGGAATCGTCGGGGTGTTCTTCGACTACACCTCGCTGATGAGCCACAGCGAGTCGATCGTGGCTTACGGTGCCCACCTCGGCGGGTTCGCGGGGGGGCTGGTTTTGACCGCGCTTGCCCCGCTGAGACCGCGCGGCGCCAGCATCCGGCGCTGACCGCCCGTTTGAAATGCGACTGGACGGGCTTGGAAAACGTGTTAGGGAGAGAG
>CAMLOZ010000277.1 GCA_946481625.1 uncultured Haloferula sp.
GGCGAGCAACGCTACTGGGTGCGCGTGTCCTGACCGAACGCGCGCCATGAGCAGGATCTCCCATGAACCAAGGGTCGTGCCGGAAGATGCCTCGCTCGGGCAATTGCGCGATTTGGCGGCGGGATGCCGGAATTGTCCGCTGTGGAAGAATGCGACCCAGACGGTGTTCGGCGAGGGACCGCGCAAGGCGCGCTACATGATCGTGGGCGAGCAACCGGGCGACCGTGAGGATCGCGAGGGGCGTCCATTCGTCGGGCCTGCGGGCAGATTGCTCGACCGGGCCTTGGAAGAAGCCGGAATCGAGCGCGGGAAGGTCTGGGTGACGAACGCCGTGAAGCACTTCAAGTGGGTCCCGAAGGGCAAGGTGCGCCTGCACCAGAAGCCGTCCGCGGGCGAAATCGAAGCCTGCAAGCCATGGCTGGAGGCCGAGCTCCGCCGGATCGCGCCGGAGGTGCTGATCGTGCTCGGAGCCACGGCCGCCCGTGCCTTGTTGGGACCGCGCGTGCGCGTGACGGCGGATCGCGGGGTCTATGATGCGCCGGCCTTGGCGCCGCGCGTGGTCGTGACCGTTCATCCTTCGTCCCTTCTGAGATCGCGGGACGAGGCGTCGCGGGAGGCCGGGTATCGCGCGTTCGTGAAGGATCTCGCGCTTGCCGTCGATTGAACCTCGCTTGAAGCCGTGAAGGGAGACATTCGCATCGGGATCTCGGGATGGACCTATCCGCCGTGGCGGAAGAAGTTCTATCCGGAGGGGCTGCCGCAGAGCCGGGAACTCGAATATGCCTCGCGGGCGATGCGGTCGATCGAGGTCAACGGTACCTTTTACTCGCTGCAGCGGGCATCGAGCATCCGGCGTTGGTACGACACGGTACCCGAGGACTTCGTGTTTTCGGTGAAGGGCAGCCGCTACATCACGCACAACCGGCGTCTGAAGGAGGCGGCGGTGCCGTTGGCCAATTTCTTCGCATCGGGGCTGCTCGAATTGGGGGAGAAGCAGGGACCCTTTCTGTGGCAATTACCGCCCAATTTCGTCTATGACCGGGAGCGGCTGGAGGGGTTCTTCAGGCTTTTGCCACGGAGCAGCGGGGAAGCGGCACGGCTTGCCAAACACCACGACGGGCGTTTGCCCGAGCGGGCCGTTCTCAAGCCTCGCGCCGACATCCGGTTCCGCCACGCGCTGGAAGTGCGGCACGCCTCTTTCGAAACGCCGGAGTTCATCGAGCTCCTCCGGAAGCACCGGATCGCGGTCGTCGTCGCGGATGCCGCGGCGAAGTGGCCGCTGATCGAGGATGTCACCGCGGACTTCCTCTACCTCCGGCTCCACGGCCATGACGAGCTTTACAGTAGCGGCTATACCGACAAGGCCCTTGGCGAATGGGAGAAGAAGATTCGCCGCTGGGCCGCCGGAGGAATGCCGCGCGAAGCAAGGCGGATTGGTCCGGCCTCCAGGGCGCGGAGGTCGGGGCGCGATGTTTTCGTGTATTTCGACAACGACGTGAAGGTCCGCGCCCCCTTCAACGCGATGGATCTCGCCGCGCGTTTCGGGATGAAGGCGCGTACACTGGAGGGGTACGAAGAAGCCGCGGTGGCCGCGGCTTCTTGACGAGGGATGTAGCCGGCCTTGCGCTCATCCATCTTTGGCAAGGCCGGCGTTTTCGCAACCCGGAAGGTGTCATTTGCTCTTCAGGCGTTTGAGCGTCGCGATGTGCTCGGTGAGGGACGGCAGCAAGCGTGTGCGGATGACGGTCTTGATCTCGTCCATCACGTCGGGGTTCCGTAGCGCTTCTTCGTATTCATTGATGCCGTGTTCCTCGCCTTTTTCCAAGGCGGTGAGGGCGGCGGAGTCGCCGAAGACCTTGGCCGAGCCTTCGACGGCCTTGGCGAACTCGCCCCATGCACCGGAATCGGTGGCCGGTTCGGCACCCATTTCGGCGAGATGGTCGCGGAGGCGCGAGGCGCTGGCTTCATGGTCGAAGCGGATGTCTTCGAGGGTGCTGCGGGCGGGATCGGAGTCGAACTTCGCGATGGCCTGGGTGTAGGTTTCGATGGCGGAAAGTTCGCCGCGGAGAAGGCTGTTGCAGACGTCGATGCATTCGTGGGTCGCGTTCATGGTATTGATAACTGAAGTGTCGTTCTTCCGCGCTGACGGGCGCGAAGATCCGGGTAGCAATCGGGGTGCCTCCGGAGAATGCTTGGAACGCCAATACCCCAGCGCCCGGATGGTGTGCAGGCTGCGCTGCGGGAACCGCAAAGTGCATGTTCTCCTGGGACGGCGGGGGTTGCGGAGGGGGACGGTGAAAATATCCTGAAAACTGCGGAGGCCTGTGGTAAAGGGTCGAACCGAGATTCCTCGAAACCACATCATCATGAAATACGTGCCGCATATCGTCGGAGCCCTGCTGGGGCTCCTGTTCATCTTCTCTTCCCTGGTTGTGCTCACCGGGAAAGCTCCTACCCCCGAGATTCCGAAAGACACCCCGCCCTTCCACTTCATGGCTGCCTTCGGTCCCACCGGCTACATGACCTTTGTCAAAGTGTGCGAGCTTCTGGGCGGTATCCTTACGGCCATTCCGAAGACCCGGAATTTCGGGCTCCTCCTCCTCGGGCCGATCATCGTCAACATCCTGGCGTTTCACCAGTTCGTGGCGAAGGACCTCTTCGCGAAGCCGGATCCCATGCTGTACGGAATCTCGATTGCCGCACTGTATTTGCTGTGGGCGGGACGCCGCAATTTTGCGGCTTTGAGAAACTGAGAGCCACAGGGTTCCGCATCCGAAGCCGGGGCATTTGGTATCCAATCTGCGAAAGAGAAAGTGGGTAGAACAAACCCCATAAAACCATGCTCCATTGGACCCTTGTATTCCTTGTAATCGCGTTGATCGCAGGCTTCCTAGGCTTCGGTAGCCTTTCCGGGGCTGCCGCGACCATCGCGCAAGTGCTGTTCGTCTTGTTCCTGATCGTGTGGGTCGCCAGCCTGATCATGGGCCGCGGCCGCCGGGTGTAGGGCGACGACACGAGGACGGTAACCCCGCCACGGGGGACTCGCGGCAATTGGAAATCAATTGTCCGCAAGTCCCCCTTCGTTGTGTTTGAAGCCGGGAATTGCGGTACGAGGTGGGGAGAGAGGTGGCGGCATGGCACATGGCGTGCGAATGTAGTCTCATGGAAAGCGTGCCCGTCACGAAGATCGAATTTTTCGGTGGCCCCGAAGACGGGAGGGTTTTGGACGCCGAGGCATTCCTTGAACTCACCGAGTCGACTCTAGGGGAAGACTCGGAGAAGATTCCGATGCTTGTGCAGGAGGATGCCCCGCGCGGGGCAGAGCGGGGCGACTTCCATCTCATCGGCCTCTACGTCGCGAAGGAGACCGTCGGCTCGACGCTGCGGTACCACTGGTCGGCCCTCCCTGCGTGACCATGAACGAGAAACCCCGTGCAGAAGTCCGAGGATCGGTTGCATACCGCATTGTGTGGCATTCCGCGGGAATCCCCCGATAGAAAAAAACCCGCGGCCCTTTCGGACCGCGGGCGCGATGCGACTACCATTCCGTGCAGCGAATCACGGATTACCATGAAATCGGGCCTGCCGCGGTCTCCTCAACTGCGGCCTGCCACCAGTTGTCACGCACCACGTGCTAAAATCGTCCTGTTAGGGAGAAGTTGCAAGGCGGGGCCAGGTGGGATTTCTACGTGGCCCGGAAGTGACCGTTCAGGAGGCTGTCGGCGCACCCGACAGGATTCAGGGCCGCTCGCTCCATCCGGGGCGCGTCCTCCGGACCGTCCAGAAGGGGTGTTGGCACACCCGACTGGATTCGAACCAGTGACCGTCCGCTTAGAAGGCGGATGCTCTATCCAACTGAGCTACGGGTGCTTTTTGTTTTGCCGGGGGAGGTCTAGCGGCTTCCGGGCTGGAAGTCAAAACGGGATCGAGCGTGCAGAGGGATCGAGGGCGGACGGGGCGCTTGCTAACGTTACTTCCGCGGGCTGGCAGGTCGCGCCCCCCCGGTGGAGGAAATCTTCCCGCCCTTTGCACTGGTGGCGGGGGCTAGGCTCTGGTCTGCTGGATTTCATGGAATCCCTGCCGCCGGCGTATCAGGCGAACGAAGATGCCGAACAACTGAAGTTGCTCGGCGTGTTTCATTATGTCTTCGCCGGTTTCATGACCTTGGGGGCGTTCCTGATGGGGGCTTACTTCGCGTTCGCCGGATTCATGGTGACGGAGATTATTAAGTCGGTGCCGCCCTCGGCGGGGCCGCCGCCGCCGACGGGCGTCGGCTGGTTCTTCGGAGCCTTCGGGGCGGTGATGACCTTGGGAATCCTCGCGATCGCGGTGCTGCATTTCATGTGCGCGCGCTGGCTCGGGCAGCGCCGGAACCGCAGCTTCTGCTTCGTGGTGGCCTGCCTCTCCTGCTTCAATGTCCCCTTGGGCACGATCCTGGGCATCTTCACGATCCTGGTGCTGAATCGTCCGAGCGTGCAGGCCGGCTTCGACCGGCTGACGCCGGGGGCTTACTTGAACCGGTAGCGGCCGAGTTCGACCGATACTGACGGCGGTGTCTTTTCGCGCTCGAAGTGGTCGTAGCCTTCTTTGAGCTGGAGCCAGAAGGAGTGCCAGGGATTGTCTTTTTCCTGCTCCAGCCGCTCCGCTGTCATGCGGAAGGGGAAGAGGTGGACGCGGAAGAACTTCTGCCCTCCGCGGAGGGCGGCATCGCAGAGGGTGTAGATCTCCTCGATCCTCGGGTCGGTCATGGCCAGGCAGCCGATGGAGACCTCGTTGCCGTGGATCATGATGAAGGTTCCGGTCCGGCCGTGGTGGCGGTCGTATTCGTTCGGGTAGCCGATGTTGAAGGCGAGGTGGAAGGTGCTGTCGGGCTTCATCCCCTCGGGCGGCACGAAGTAGAAGCCTTCCGGCACCTGAAGGTCGCCCTCGGCGAGTTTGGGGCCGAGGGTGCCGGACTGGCGCGCGATTTCCCAAGTACGGAAGAGTTCGTATTTCCCGGTATCGCGGTGCCGAATCCAGAGTTCGAGTTGCTTCTCTTCCTTGAAGGCGCGGAGGAAGACGGGATCGCCGAAGCGGAGGCCCTTTTCCTTCAGGGTCCGATCCAGTTCGGGGCGGACGCGGGCGGCTGCCGCCTTCGCGCGTTCGGGACCGGGGAGGGTTGAGTCACAGGTTTCCACCACGAAGGGATCCTGCGCCTCATCCGGTTCCCCCGTGCAAGGCGAAACAGCCAGCGGCAGCAGGATCAGCAGGCGACGCATGGGGTTTCGGCGGGTTGCAGGACCGCCTTGAGCACCGTCCGCAAGGCCGCGGGATCCGGCGAGGACAAAAGATGGAGGAGAGGGTGTTCCGGCAGGCCACAGGCATCCGTGGCCACGACGGGGATGCCGCTGGCCAACGCAAGCAGCGCGAGGCGGGGCTGGTGCTCGATCCATGCGGGCAGGACCACCACGCTGGCGGAGGCGAGATCCGCGATGGTGGCCGGCGAGAAGGCGAGGTCCCCGAAGGGGTCGGCGGGACCCTCGCCGGCTCTACCGAGGATCTTCAGCGCC
>CAMLOZ010000278.1 GCA_946481625.1 uncultured Haloferula sp.
CCATAAGATGACTTGATAGATAGAATTGCATTCCCACACCCCCTTTACCCCCCCCTTGAAGGTTCCCGTCCCGACGGGTTCCCGCTCAAGACATTCCCAATCCCCCCATGCCAGTAGCCTGCAAACGATCGGCTTCCCAGCCAGCTTTGCCGAGCTTGCCATCCCTTCGGGGCATGGCGATGTCCCGATGTGAATCCGGGTTACCGGCCGGTTTGGTCCACGTGCCGCCGCATGGTGTCGATCTACCTCCCGCCCGCTGCTAGCGGACGCCCTTCCTTCTTTCCCGTATCGAGCTGTTCCCCCGTCCCATTCCCACCCCCAGATGAACTTCGTCCCTTCGTTTCCCTGCACGTATCGCCGCGGCAAGGTTCCGCTTTTCAGAAGACCGGGCCTGCTTTGCTCGGTCGCCTCCCTGCTTGCGACGGCTGCCCTGGTGCCGGCTGCCGGTGCCCAGTCGCCCGCCTTTTCCTATAGCCGCGTGAACGGGTTGAAGATCGGCAGCAACAACAAGGCGAGCAAGGTGACCTCGCTGCAGTTCGGCCCGGACAACCGTCTCTACTACGTCCAGGCGAACGGGATCGTCGGCCACTGCATCGTGACCCGCGTGGCGAAGGACAACTACCAGGCCACCGATCTGCAAACCATCGACCTGGTCAAGAACATCCCGAACTACGATGACGATGGTACTTTCAATCCGTCCTTAACCACCCGTCAGGCGACCGGCATCCTGGTCGCCGGCACGGCGCTGAATCCCGTGATCTACGTGACCTCGAGCGACCCGCGCGAAGGGGCCGGCTCCGGGGCCACCGACCTCAACCTCGACACCAACTCCGGCACGATCTCGCGCCTTGCGAAGAACGGCAGCGGCGTCTGGGAAAAGGTGGACATCGTCCGCGGCCTGCCGCGCTCCGAGGAAAACCACGCCACGAACGGCCTGACCCTCAGCGCCGACGGCAATACCCTCTACGTCGCCCAGGGCGGCAGTACGAATGCCGGCGCTCCCTCGAACAACTTCGCCTTCGCCTGCGAGCAATCGCTCGCCGCGGCGGTCCTTTCGGTGGACCTCGTGGCGATCAACGCCCTCCCCGTCCAGACCGACAGCCACGGCCAGCACTACCTCTACAATCTCCCCACGGTCAACGACCCGAACCCCTCCCGCACCGACGTGCTGCCCGGTGATCCGAACTATGCCGATGCCAACGACCCCTTCGGTGGCAACGACGGCCTGAACCAGGCGCGGATCGTGACAGGGGGGCCGGTGCAGGTTTACGCCGCCGGCTTCCGCAACCCCTATGACGTGATGATCGCCAGGACCCCTAACAAGGTCGGCAAGATGTACACGATCGACAACGCCGCGAACTCCGGCTGGGGCGGCTACCCGAAAAACGAAGGCACCGCCAACGTCACCAATGAATGGGTCTCCGGCGAGCCGGGCACCGTGAACAACAAGGACGGCCTGCACCGCATCACCGGGCCGGGCTACTACGGCGGCCACCCGAACCCGATCCGCGCGAACCCCGCCACCGCGGGCTGGACGCGCTATGACGGCGGCACCGGTGGCGCGGGCCTGGTCTTCTCCACCACGCCCACCGTGGACTGGCCGCCCGTGCCGCTCGCGATGGCGGATCCCCAGCAGGGAGACTTCCACATGCCCGATACGGGCGAGAGCCTGACCCTGACGGCGAACAACGCCTCGACCACCGGTCTCACGGAATACACCGCCGGAAACTTCGGCGGCCAGATGATCGGCAACATCATCTGCACCATGTTCAACGGCGGTGCCGCCAGCACGCCCAAGGGCGCGGTGCAGCGCATCGTGCTGAACCAGGACGGCACGCAGGTGGTGAGCAAGAGCATCCTCTTCGAAGCGGACGGCTTCGGCAGCCCGCTGGACGTCACGGTCCCCGGCGCGGATGCGGCGCCGGAACTCACGGGTACCATCTTCGTGGGCCACTACCTGAGCAACGACCCCGGCATCACGGTCTTGGAGCCGACCGATTTTGAAACCGGCGGCGGTGTTTGCACCGGCGTGAACAGCTACACCTTGGACGAGGACGGCGACGGCTACAGCAATGCCGACGAGATCACGAACGGCTCCGATCCCTGCTCGCCCGCCGTGCAGCCCGCGGACTTCGATCTCGATTACCTCTCGAACCTCCTCGACACCGACGACGACAACGACGGCATCGCCGATTCGCAGGACGTGTTCCCGATCGATGCCCTCAATGGAAAGAACGTCGCCGCTCCGCTCGAGTACAATCTCTTCAACACCATGCACGGGTTCTTCGCGATCGGCTTCACCGGCGTGATGCTGGAGCCCGGTCTCGATTACACCGCGCGCATCGACGACGACGAGATCATCGCGGGCGGCACCGCCGGCCTCTACACCGACCCCTCGATGGGACCCGGTACTCCGCACGGCCTGGCGAACACGCAGTTGAACGCCTACCAGTTCGGCGTGAGCGTCGACGAAACCACCGGCCCCTTCCGCGTGATCTCCGGCCTCGGCGGGCTGCTCTTCAACGGCGCGCCAACCGGCGGCCAGTCCCAGGGCATCTTCATTGGCAACGGCGACCAGGACAACTACGTGCAGGTCGCCGTGAATGCCGACGGCGGCCCCGGCGCGATCGAAATCGTGCACGAGGAGAGCGGCGTGATCCTCTCCCAGTCGATGACCCCGCAGCCCGGCCTCTTCGGCGAGGTGGTGCAGCTCAGCTTTCTCGTCGATCCCGTCGCGGGCACGGTGCAGCCCGGCTATGCCGTCGGCAGCGGCTCCTTCACGAATGTCGGGAGCCCCCTGGTCGTGGGCGGCAAGATTCTCGATTGCCTCCGCGGAAAGACCGCCCTCGCGGTCGGCCTGCTCGGCAGCACCGGCGGCGGCCCCGTCTTCAATGCGACCTGGGATTACTTCAAGGTCCTGCCGGTCGCCAGCACCGCTTCAGCCACGCTCACCGTCAACAGCAGCAGCGGCAGCTTGCTCAGCTCCAGCACGAATACCACCGGCTCCTTCCAACTCGAGAACACCTCCACCGGCGGCCAGAAGATCGTGGAAGTGAAGGTGGACCTCAGCACCGCACTCCTTCCCGACATTGTTTTCGACCCCTTTGGCACTGCGGGCGACCTTGATGGGAAGGGCTTCCAGCTCGATTCCTTCAATGGAAGCGGCGCTCTTCCCACCGGGGATTTCGAGGCCTTCCACAACGGCGTGGACTCCATCGAAGGCTTCGACGTGCTCAAGATCACCTGCGGTCCCACCACCACCTTCGGCCCCGGTCACCTGCTCACCTTCTCTTCGGACGTCGACCCCACCAGCGTGAAGGGCGTTACCGGTCCCGGCCCGAACCATGCCGCCAGCGTCTCCGGCCTCGAACTCATCGGGGCCACGATTACCGTGACCTTCGATGACGGCACCGTCCGCAAGATCCGCAACGCCGGCTTCTCCAGCGGCGACGGCCACACCAACAAGCGCTCCGTCGGCGTGCTCCATCAGGACAACCTCCCGACTCCCGCGGTTTACGTGCCGGGCAAGTCCTCGCCCTTCGTGACCAATTCGCAGCCGACCGTGCGCATCGTGGGGCCTGCCGGTTCGAACGTTCAGGTCTGGACCTTCCAGACCGGCCTCTACTCCGATCCCGTCATTCCTCCCTATGACATCGACCCCTTCGAAGCGAACAACGTGATCGCGTTCGCCATGGAAGACGCCGTGGTCGGTGCCGCCGGCTACGTGGATGTCGCCGTGACGCTGAGTTCCGAGAACGGCGGCATCAACTACGTCTCGGCCTTGTTCCTCGACGGTGCCAGGCGCAGCTCGTCCTCGAACATCCTGGTCATCGACTACGATCCGAATTCCGGCAGCGGGGATGCCTTGCTGCGCGTGAATGCGGGCGGCGGCTCCTATGTGGATACCGCGGGCAACAACTGGTCCGCCGACACCGGCTTCACCTCCGGCAGCACGCAGAGCTACCCGAACGAAATCTCCGGCACGGACGACGACGAACTCTACCAGACCTTCCGTTTCGACGGCAGCCCTTCGACCCCGCTCGACTATTCCTTCGCAGTGCCGAACGGGAACTATGAGGTGAAGCTCCACTTCGCCGAGACCTGGGATGGCGTCACTGCCGCCGGCCAGCGGGTCTTCGACGTGCTGCTGGAAGACCAGACGGTCCTCAACGACTTCGACGTCTTCGCGGTGGCCGGCCCGAACAATGCCCGCGTGGAGACCTTCCAGACCTCCGTCAGTGACGGACAGCTCACCATCGGCCTGCGCAATGTCATCCAGAATCCGATGATCTGCGCCATCGAGGTCTTCTCGCTCGGCGGTGGCCCGGGGAGCGACACCACGCCGCCGACCACGCCCGGCTCCCTCGCCGCGACCAACCTCAAGGCGGGTAGCCTGTCCCTGACCTGGACCGCCTCGACCGATGACACCGCGGTGACGGGCTACCGCATCTTCCGCGACGGTGTGGAGATCGCCACGACAGCCAACCTGGGCATCCCCCAGACGGGCCTGACTCCGGAAACGGAATATGACTACGAGGTGGAAGCCTACGATGCCGCTGGCAATCTCTCGCCGCGCGGCACCTTGGCGGTGACCACGCCGGCGGACACGGAGAACCCGACGACGCCGCCCAACTTCAAGGGCCATGCCGGGAACGAGTCCGCCACCCTCTCGTGGAATGCTGCCAGCGACGATGCCGCCGTGACCGGCTACCGCGTGTATCGCGATGGCAACTTGCTCGCGACCGTCACCGGCCTGGGCTATTTCGAGAACGGCCTGACCAACGGCACGAACTACCTCTACGAAGTGGTCGCCATCGATGCCACGGGCAAGACCTCGGCTCCGGCTTCCGTCATCGTCCGGCCGCGCGCCATCGCCGGAGTCACCCTGCGCATGGATGTGGGCAGCACCGTCGATACGGTGGACTCGCTCGGGAATACCTGGCTCGCCGATTTCGGCTACAACGCCGGCCTGCTCGACAACAATAACCTGAGCATCGCGAACACCGAGGACGACATCATCTACCGCACCCGCCGCTATGACGGCCCCAGCGGCGCGGAGCTGAAGTACACCCTGTCGGTGCCGGATGGGGACTACGAGCTCCGCCTGCACTTCGTGGAGACCACCAGTTCCTTCCAGGCGGTGGGCGCGCGCGTCTTCGACGTGAAGGTGCAGAACCAGCTCTTCCTGGACGACTTCGATATCTTCGCCACGGCCGGCTATGCCACGGCGCTCGTGGTTCCCGTGCCGGTCACCGTGACCAACGGCACCGTGACGATCGAGTTCCTGCACATCGCGAACAAGAACAACCCCACGCTCGCGGGTCTCGAACTTTACGAACTTGAGCCGCCGCCGCCGGATACGCTCGCGCCGACCGCACCGGGCGACCTCGCCGTGAGCGGTGTGACGGCGGGGAGCGTCTCCCTCTCGTGGACGGCTTCGCTCGATAACGTCGGCGTGACGGCTTACCGGATCACCCGCAACGGCGGCGCGCCGACCACGGTGACGGGCCTCTCCTTCACCGATACCGGCCTC
>CAMLOZ010000279.1 GCA_946481625.1 uncultured Haloferula sp.
CGTAAGCCTGCTCGATGCGGCCGAGGCTGAAGTAGGCATCCGCCGGCCCTTGGGAAAACCCGCCCGCGACCCGGGAGCGCAGGTAGCCGAAGGAACCCGCCTCGGCCCGTACCGAGAACCCGGGCGAAGTCAGCCCCGTATGCGAGATGTAGTCGATGGCGCCGCCCAGCGTGGCGGACCCGTAGGTGAGCGAATTCGCGCCGCGCCACACGTTGATATAGGAAGCGGACAGCGGATCGAGCGCTTGGAAGTCGAAGCCTCCGTCCGCGAGATTCAGGGGCACGCCATCCTGCAGCACGCGGATCCCGCGGCCATGGAAGGTGCGCTGCAAGCCGGAGCCGCGGATCGAGAGCCGTGCCTCGTCCGAGCCGAAGCGGGGCTGAGCGAAGACGCCGGCGGATAACGCGAAGGTATCAGCGACCGTGCTGGCACGACCGGTGAGATAGCGTTCGGCATCGATTACCTCGGCCCCGCCGGGGACGGTCGCGAGTTCGACACGACTGGCTTCGGGAGTGGGAACGGTAAGCGAGGGATTGCCTCGCTCCTCCGAAGCGGCGACCACGATGTCTTCGAGGGGAGCGCCGGATCGGGAGGCGGTCTCCGGGGCATCGGGATCGGCATGGGACAAGGGAGTGAGAATGCCGGCAACAAGCAGGCAACGATGGATGGAATTCACTGGAGTGGTTTGCTGGCGCAGGCGGCCAAACGGCCGGGCGCTCTTGGTTTGAAAGAGGAAGAAATGGAGGAACCGGTGGAGTTCCTCCCGCCGTACAAGCTCGCACCTGGACGGCGGGAGGGTCCGGCCCTTGTGTCCTTGCGCTACCGGCATGAGACCGGCATTGCGGGACCGGAAAGTTCCGAGAAATTGGCGGAACGCACACGCGCGTGACCCGGAGGCACAAAGCGCATCCAAAGGGACATGCCCCCAGCGATCTCCGGACGAGAGTCCGCGGTGAGACCGGCAGTGGATGGGATGCCAACAGGCGAACGCTATGCACGCTCTCAGCCCAGCCGTTCAGGCGGAGGGAGAGGCGGCACCACGGCTAAAGTTCCAACGGCCGCATGCAGGGCCGGAAACGCGGGAGAAAGATAGTCGGTCCCACGCGGCACGGCGAGCGAAGGCCATTCGAGCTCAACCATGTCCTGAAGGAGCTTTCCGAACGGCAGTGGCGTGAGAGGATCCCGGTGCTTGTCGGGATCCGTTCCATTCTCGCGAGCCGCGGCGATCTTGGAGCAAAGCTCGCAGGGCTTCTCACCGCTGAAGGTGTCCTTCGTGCCCTTCAAGAGCCCATCCGTTTTCGAATAGCTGACCAGCATCCCCGTCCATGCATAGACCTGCATGAGGGAATACGGCCCGCCCGCCAGATGCAGGCAGCCGAGAAAGACGAACAACAGTTGGACGAGCTTCTTCAGGGTATTGGGATCCTACCGATTTCGAAGCGCAAGGACGCCCTGTCAGTAGGAGGCACCTTGCGCCACGGCAAGGGAAATCTCCGAGCGCTACCTCCCGGGAAGCGAGCCTGCGACCCGATCCCTCAGGGCCGGATCCCGGATGTGCTGGAGATACTTCAGGGCGAGTTCGTTCCGATCCCGGGCAATGCTGGTGACGAAGTCCGCCACGAGTTGGTCGCGCCAGCTTTCCCGCGGCATCCGCGCCAGCCACTCGCCGGCCTGCTCGGGCGATTGCGTTGCCCATTCCTGGACGACATTGCGGACCGCGACCTCCCGCAGTTCCGGAGCGGGAAACCCGCGGACCCACTCGGCGGTCGAGGCCGGATCCTGACGGGCCCAGTTCATGACCACGTTGCCGACGGTGTCGAGGTGTAGCGGCACGTTGCCGAAGCGGGTGAGGATCTCAGCCGCGCCGCGCGGGTCTTCGTTCGAGACGTTCTCCAGCAGATGAGAGACGAAGGAGGTCTGTAGTTCCACGGACTTCAGTTGATCCGCTTGGGCGATCGCTTCCTCAAGGTTGCTCTCGCACCACTGCTTCACGAGGCTGCCGATGGCGGTATGCAGCTTTTGCGGATCGGCACCGCCTTCGGCGAGGGCGAGATCGAGGCCCCTCTTCGGATCGGTATAGGCAAGCGCCTCGACGGCGGAGGCCAGAGCCCTCGATTTCACTTCGGGATCGGTGATCCGGCCGAGCCAGGCGATGGCAGCCTCGGGATCGCGTTGCGCCCACTGGTTCGCGATCCGTTCCTCGATCCGCACGCGGCCGTCGGCATCGGCGAGCGACGATGCCCATTTCGCAGCGGCGGCGGGATCGATCTCCATCAGATTGTCCGTCACGACGAGCAAGGCGTCGGTGCGGGTGCGGCCCTCGGGCAGGCCTTGCACCCATGCCTTGGCCGCCTCCGGATCCTGGGCGGCCATGCCAAAGGCAAGGTTCATCGCGGCGTCGGCCTTGGCCTGGCCATCCGGCAAGAGAGCGAGCAGCCGGGTCGCCGCGGAGGGCTCGATGTCGGAGAGGGTCCGGCAGGCCGCGAGGATCGAATCGGTGCGTTCCTGACTGTCGGGCAAGGCGGAGATAAGGGAGACGGCTTCCTGCGGACTTCGCTGGGCGAGGCCGTCGATGGCGGCGGCCACGGCATCCTTGCGCGACTTGCCATCAGGAAGGTTCCCGCGGGCGAATTCGAGGGCGGCCTTGGGATCACCGGCGGCCATCTGCATGGCCAGCGCCTTGATCGCGCGCTGGCGGAAGGGACTTTCCGGCAATTCGGCGACCTTTGCTTGCGCCGTCGCGGGATCGATGCGCGACCACGACTCGATCGCCGCGATCGAAAGGCTGTCGCGATCCATGGCATTGGCAATGCCGGAAGCGAAGTCGAAGGCCTCGCCGATCCGGTCGGGCGGCCAACTGGTCACGATGGATTCGAGGAAGCGCTTCTTCTCCTCGCCGGAGCCGAGCGTTTCGGCATGGCGGATGGCAGCCTGCGGATCCTTCTCGGCCCAGACGGCGGCGAGAAGCTGCATCGTGTCGAGGCGTTGCTTGCCGGCGGGAAGGGACGATGCCCAGGCGAGCGCGGCCTCGGGATCCGAGACCACCCAGCCGGCGGCGAGGGCCTTTTGCACGGCAAGCCGGTCGCGATAGGGAAGCTCCATGCCTTCCAGCGCCTTGGTGGCCGCCTCGGGATCGGCGAGGACCCATGAGGAAAAAACATCGACGTAAGCGGAACCTCGGAAATGAGCAGGAAGCCTGGCGGTCAGGTTGACGGCAGCTTGCGGATCGACGGTGGCGAGTCGGGGGATCGCGATGCGCACCGCCTCATGGAGGACGGGGCCGTCCTTTTGGGAATCCACCCACCCCAGATAATCACTCAGATCGGCGGCTGCCCATCCGCGCAGGAGACCGGCACGCATCTCCTCCTTCATCGCGGATGACGCCTGAGCTTCGACGAACGCGAGCGCGGCGCCGGGGTTCCTGGCGGCCCAAGCCCGGAAGAATGCGTCGCGCATTTCCTTTTGGTAGGGATGAAGCAGATCGTCCTTCAGTTGCCCCGCCAGGGATTCGAGTTCTCCGGCCGACAAACGACCCAGCGCGGCGAGTCCGGCGTGGTCGGCGCGCCAGACGCCGGAGGCTGCCATGTCCTTGAGCAAACCGGCGGGCGGGGAGTCCCGTTGGCGGTCATGCGCGGGACGGCTTGCCGATGACTTCGCGGTATCGCCATTGACGCTGACCGCGCGTTCCCCGGCGATTCGATAGCCGGAGACCAGGCCAACGGCCAAGCCGCAAAGGGCCGGAAAAACGGGGCGGAAATTCATCTTCATGAGCGACCTTGGAGAGTCATGGGCCCACGCCCCCCGGAAGGGGGCGAGGGGGTGGGTGGGCACGGGGGGCTCAGGGCGTGTAAGTCACGTTGATCGAGCTGCCGGGTGAACTCGTGATCACCGGACGCGGGCTGCTCGTGACGGAGCCCGAGCTCACGCGGTCATTGCTTCCGTACTGGATCCAAATGCTATCGGTCCGGCAGTTGCTGATGGTGGCCTTGTTCACGGTGACGTTGGCGCTGTTCAAGATGAACAGGCCCCGGGCCGAACTCGAAGAGTTGCAGTCGGACACGGTCGCGCCGTCGCAGTTGTTGGCGAAGCGGAGCCCGGCGTAGGTCGTCCCCTTGCCGCAGTCATAGCTTTTCGCCGTGCCGATGGTGCCACTGCGGCCGTCGTTGATGAGGACACCACAGCCGCCGAGGCTGGAGCCATCCATCCCGCTGAGGTCGTAGCCGTCGATGCTGTAGGTCTCGAAGCCCTGCTTGTCGCCCGAGACCATGTTCATGACCTTGACGGTACGGGCGTAGAGCCCCGTCGTGCGAGTGCTACCTTCGGAATCGATCCGGATCGCCACCGCGGGCTGCGTGGTATTGCGGCAATCCACGGTGGTGTTGGTGATCCGGGGACTGCTGCAACTGCTCAGGCGGATGCCGAAGGTGGGATAGCCGAAGAGGATAAGGCCGTTGATCTGGATGCCTCCGGATTTGTAGGCATACAGCGCGGGGACGTTGGTCCGGGCGTAGGAATAGCTCGAGGTCAGGTAATTGAACGACGAGGTCGTGCGCATCCGCACCTGGCTGTTCCAGTCGCCTTGCACGCGGACGTTCATGGTCCGGTTGCCCGTGCCGGCTGCATTCTGCAGTGCCGCCGCGTAGTCGGTGGTCGAGAGCGTCTGGACGCCATCGACCCTCACGATGTAGTTGCTGCCGCTCTTGGTGACTTCCGCCGTCGCGCCGTGCACGGATGGTGCGATCAACAACGCCCCCACGGCCCCTGCTTGCAGGGTTCTGATTGGATTCATGTGTGCTTGGGTTTATGGTTTCTTTTGTTTCACCGGCGGCTTGGGTTTGCCCCCGCAGAGCCGCATGGGACATCCGCCGACGATACAACTATCGCGGGGAAGCCGGGTCAGGAATAACCTAACTGGGTTATAGCTGGGTGATCTTATCCGATATCGACTGCGCATGATCTTCCGGCCGAAGGGAGATGGCACATGTTTCAAGTCCTTCTGCAGAAACCTGCATTTCTGCCCGCGGCCGCCGCGAGAACCTGCTAGAACCCTTCGTGCGCACTATTCAAGGGTTTCTGCACATCGTTTGGGTTCGCGCTTGTATGTCCTGCCGGGCGATTCCAGTAGAAACGGAAGACCATCCCGCCATGAACCGCTTTCTTCCCCTGCTGGCAGCCGTTTCAATCCTCGCTCCGGCCTTCGCCGCGCCGGTCACGGCCGAGGCCATCGAGCGCTTGCCGGCCGGCGGGCAAGCGGAGTGGAAAGCTTACCTCGAACGCTCGCGGGCCGCCGCAGCAGCGGATCAAGCGGCGCTCAAGACGGAACTGGCCGCCAGGGGAATGACAAACGCCCTGAAGGCTCCTTCCGGCGGGGATTTCAAGCTCGCCGTCAAGGCCGGGGATGCATGGTTCGGCTCGGACGAAGCCAAGGCGCTTGCGGACATCGTGCTGTCCTACCAGACGCCGGCCGGCGGCTGGTCGAAGCACACCGGCTATGACAAAGGCCCG
>CAMLOZ010000280.1 GCA_946481625.1 uncultured Haloferula sp.
CAGATGGAAGGTGCCTTCCAGCACCGGGAGCAGGCCGCTCACCAGAAGCGCGATTACGATCCCCATGCCGAGCGCCGCAAGCGAACTCAACCCGGCCTGCTTCAGGCCTTCGAGTTGGTCGTCGATTCCCGGCATCAGGTCGATCCGCCCGAAAATCACGCACAGGAGCAGCGCCATTACACCCGCATACACCCCGGCCCGCAGGAGTTGCACCCGCTTCCGCACCCGGTGGACCGCCTGCACCGCAACAAGCCCGCAACAGAGGCTGACCGCCACATAGAGCAGCACGTCTTGCTTGGGCATCACCAGCGAGCCGAGCAAGGCGGCGTAGATCGTCGAGAAGGTCCCGACCGCCCGGCCCAGCAGGACCGCGTGAACCATCGGCATCAGCGCGAAGGGAATCAGCAGGAACTTGAGCTCCCCGCGCATCGAATTCGCATCCACCATCAGCGAAATCCCGCGCACGAGCGCCATGTGGCCGGCAAGCCCGCCGAGGACCAGCAGGAGCCGCCCGTTGCGCTGGGCAACCGTCTCGTAATTGGTCTGAAGAACGACTATCGCGGTGATGGCGACCACCACCCCGAACAAGCCGCCCATCATCTCGTCGTCGGCAAAATTCGTCTCGGAAGCGACCCTCAGCACCATCACCCCCACCCAGGCGGCGAAGATCAGATAGAGCGATAGCCGCACCCAGGGGCTGCGATCCAAGGTCAGCGCCACCGGATTCTCCGCGTGAACACGGCGCTTGCGGCCCGACGACATCCCGCGGCGTGCCAGACGCCAGCGTTTGAAAGCATCAATGAATCCCACGGTGTGGCAACTGGATTGCGAGCGCGGCCGTCAGCGGCGACGGCGGGGGAGTTGGTTAGTCGATGGCCCCCGGTTTTGCAATGCGCAAATACCCGGTGTAGCCATCTCCTCAAACAAAAGATTAAATCGGATGATTCAATCAGTTAAGATTTCTAAATATCAATTACTTATCCCAATGAACTCCGATGGCGATCATAAGCCTCGATGATCCTCCCCACTACCGGATGACGGACCACGTCCACGCCGCTAAATCTCACGAAATCAATGCCCGGAACCCCCGCCAGCGCCCGCTCCGCCTCGAAGAGACCGGAAGGGATATTCGGCTTTAGGTCGATCTGCGACCCGTCGCCCGTCACCACCAGCCGGGATTCCTCCCCCAGTCGCGTCAGCGCCATGAACATCTGCTCCCGGGTCGTGTTCTGAGCCTCATCCAGAATCACGAAGGACCGCGCCAAGGTTCGCCCGCGCATGAAGGCGAGCGGCGCGATCTCGATCGTTCCGTCGGCGAGGTAGCGCTCGCCCTCCTCGTGCCCGATCATATCGTGGATCGCATCGTAAAGGGGCCGGAGGTAGGGCGCGACCTTCTCGCGGAGATCCCCCGGGAGGAACCCCAGCGCCTCGCCCGCCTCCACGGCCGGCCGGGTGAGCACCACCCGGGTGACCCGCTTGGCCTTCAAAAGGGAAAGCCCCATCGCCATCGCAAGGTAGGTCTTGCCCGTACCCGCCGGCCCGAGCCCGAAAACCACATCGTGCTTTTCGATCGACTTCAGATACTCGAGCTGGCGGGGAGTCTTGGGAATCACCGGTCTCCGGCCCCGCACCCCGAGCAGGCGGACGCCGGCAAGCTCCGTGACCGAGCCTTCCTCCCCCCCTGCCGCCAGATCCACCGCCATGCGGAAATCGCGCGAGGCGATCTCCGAGCCTTGGCGCCGTGCCTGTTCCAGATCCGAGAACACCGCGACCGCCCTCTTCACTCCGATGTCCGGGCCGATGAAAAGGATCCAGCCCTCCCGGGTGACCGAGCGCACCCCCAGCTTCTCTTCCAGATACTTCAGTTCCTTCGCATCGTTCGCGAAAAGGGAATGGAGGAAGGGAGCGGTTTCGTACTCCAGCTTGATTTCGGTCTCCGGGACACTCATCAGCCCCGGTCTAACGATTTCCGGCATCCGGGTCAGCCGGAAAAATCCGGGCCGCTTCATGACACGGCTTTTCACCTTGCCATCCCGTGCCAGAGCCATTTTTTCAGACGCACATCGTCTCCCGCGCCGCTAGCGGAGGCGTCCACGCAGACGAATAGAACCCTGTGACTCCATGATCGAAGTCGAGAACTTGACCAAACAGTTCGGAAGGAAGACCGCCGTCGATCACCTCTCGTTTTCCGTACGGAAAGGCGAAGTGCTCGGCTTCCTCGGGCCCAACGGTGCCGGCAAGTCCACCACGATGCGGATGGTGACCGGATTTCTCCCGCCCACTTCCGGCGATGCAAAAATCTGCGGTGTTTCCGTGATCGACCGGCCGGCCGAGGCGAAGCGCAAGGTCGGCTACCTTCCCGAGTCCGCGCCGCTCTACAATGACATGACGGTGACCGGCTTCCTGAAATTCTGCGCCGAAATGCGCGGATTGACCGGCAACACCCGCAAGGACGCCGTGGAACGCGTGATCGAGACCTGTTTCCTGGGGCAGGTCGCATTCCAGTCGATCGACACGCTCTCCAAGGGCTACCGCCACCGCACCTGCCTCGCACAGGCGCTGCTGCACGATCCGGAAGTCCTGATCCTGGACGAACCGACCGACGGTCTCGATCCGAACCAGAAGCACGAGGTCCGCCAGCTCATCAAGCGGCTGGGCGAGACCAAGGCGATCCTGTTTTCCACTCACATCCTCGAGGAAGTGGAGGCAGCCTGCACCCGCGCGGTGATCGTGGACAAAGGGCGCATCGTGGTCGACGGCACGCCCGCCGAATTGATCAAGAAGTCCGGCACCGGCTCCCTGACCGACCTGTTCCGCCAGGTCACTACCTTGGACACCGCCGCCTGAACCCACACTCCCCTTTCCTCTCCATGAACACTTGGACCATCTTCAAGCGGGAGCTGAGCAGCTATTTCAGCCACCCGATCGCCTATGCCGTGATCGTCGTGTTCCTGCTCATCTCGATGATCTTCTCCTTCACGCTCGGCAGTTTCCTCGAGGTCGAGGACGCCTCGCTGACCTACTCCTTCTTCGCCTACCTGCCCTTCGTGCTAATGGTGCTGGTGCCCGCCGTGGGCATGCGCCTTATGTCCGAGGAACTGCGCAGCGGGACGATCGAGCTGCTGGGAACCATGCCCGTCTCCATGTGGAGCGTCATCCTCGGCAAGTTCCTCGCCGCTGCCACGGTCTGGCTGGTGGCGATCCTGCTGACCTTCCCGATCTGGATCACGGTCAACTGGCTGGGCGATCCGGACAACCTGACGATCTTCTGCGGCTACATCGGGGCTTTTCTGGTGGCCTGTTGCTTCCTCTCGATCACGCTGCTGGTTTCCGCGTTCACGCGGGACCAGGTGATCTGCCTGATCGTTTCCTCCGCCATCTGCATCGGCCTCGTGCTCGGCACCTTCGATTCCTTCGTCCGCGTCTTCGCCAAGGCGCTTCCACAGGATCTCACCAACGCGATCACCGCGCTGGGCGTGTGGGACCACTTCCTGTCGCTGGCCCGCGGCGCCTTCCGCCTGCAGGACGCCGTCTGGTTCGGCTCGATCATCGTGGCCTGCCTGCTCGGCACCAGTTCCATCCTTTCCGCCAAGCGCGCTTGAACCGAATCACGAACCTCTAAATCCCATGAGCACGGAAGCAAAAACCGTTCATCCGATGGCGCGGGCGATTCTGGCGATCGGCGCCCTGCTGGCGATCGTCATCGCGGCCAACCTGCTGGTTTCCGGCCTCGGCATCGGCCACCGCAACGCCGACTTCACCGCGGACAAGGTGCACACCCTCTCCGACGGCACGCGCGAGATCCTCAAGGAGCTCGGCGCGCCGGTGGTGATCCGCTACTACGCAACCCGTAGTTCCGACTACATGCCTGAGCACCTGAAGCTGCACATGCGCCGCGTGGACGACCTGCTGGCGCAGTACAAGAACTTGTCCGGCGGCAAGCTGCAGGTGGTTGAACTGGATCCACAGCCGGACACGGAAGCGGAAGACTCCGCGAACCTCGACGGCATCAGCGGCCAGACCTTCGACGACCAGAACCTGTTCTTCGGGCTGGCGATCTCCTGCCTGGACCGCACGACGACGATCCCGTACCTCGACCCCGCGCAGGAGACGATGCTGGAATACCAGATCTCGCGCTCGATCTCGGAGGTCTCGCGCCCCGACAAGCCGGTGATAGGCCTGATGGCTGGTCTTGCAGTAAACGGCGGTCCGAGCATGAACCCGATGCAGCCCGGCCAGCCCGCTTGGGAGATCTTCCGCCAACTCGGGCAGTATTATGAAGTCCGCGACCTGACGATGACACCGGAGAAGATCGAGCCTGAAATCGACCTGCTGCTGGTCATCCATCCGGCCGACATCACCCCGGAGGCGGAATTCGCGATCGACCAGTACGTTCTCCAAGGCGGCACCGTGATCGCCTGCATCGACCCCTACTCCGTTGCAGCACAGATGATGGGCGGCGGCAACCCGATGATGGGCGGCGGCGGACCGCCGACCGCTTCGACCCTGCCGACGCTCCTCGGGGCGTGGGGCCTGACCATGGACACCCAAGTGGTGGCGGACGAGAACTACCAAACGCAGATGAGCGGCAACCGCAAAGGCATCGCCGTGCTCACCGTGCCTCAAGATGGCATGCCGCAGAAGGACAACGTGATCACCCGGAACTTGAACAATGCCGTCTTCTTCCTGCCCGGCGGACTGACCAAGTCCGGCAGCGGCGGCGTGAACGTGGACACCCTGGTCAAGTCCTCGCCGAAGGCCGGACTAGTGAGTTCGATGAAAGCCTCGCAGCTCGATCCGCAACTGGCCAAGAGCTTCCAAGGCACCCGTTCCTACGATCTGGTCGTCCACCTCTCCGGCAACTTCAAGACCGCCTTCCCGAAGGGCAAGCCGGGCACCGAAGAAAAGAAGGAGGAGGAGAAGCCGGCCGAGGGCGACAAGAAAGAAGGCGAAGGCGAGAAGAAGCCCGAGGAGAAGAAAGAGGAGAAACCCTCCCATCTCACCGAGGCAACCAAGCCCGGCCACGTCTTCATCGTCTCCGACGTGGACGCATTCTTCGACCAGTTCGCCTTCCGCATGCAGAACTTCGGGGGAGGCCGCATGATCAACCTCGGTCCGCAGAACGGCAACTCCTCGCTGCTCCTGAACATGGTGGACCAGGCGGCATCCTCGACCCACTTGATCGGCGCCCGCAGCCGCGCCGCGATCTCCCGCCCCTTCACCAAGATCAAGGAGATGGAAGCGGAAGCCTCCCAGAAAGTCCGCGGCACTGAAGAGGAGCTCAAGAAGAAGGAAGAAGCCGCGAACAAGAAGCTCAACGAGATGCAGGAGAAGAAGACCGCGGGCACGGAACTCTTCCTCTCGCCCGAACAGGAAGCCGAGATCCGAGGGAGAGGCCGGGAATGCCGGCATCATGTAGTCGGCAATCAGCTGCAGATCGCTGGGGGACATGGCGCAAAAAAGGGTGTCGGGGCGTCGTCGACAAGCCGCTCA
>CAMLOZ010000281.1 GCA_946481625.1 uncultured Haloferula sp.
GCAGGTCGGCTTCTGGGCCACGCTCTCGCTCAATATCCCCGACTTTTCCCGCTTCGCGAAAAGCCAGCGCGCGCAGATCGTCGGCCAGGCGATCGGCCTCCCGCCCACCATGGTGCTCTACTCCTTCGTCGGCGTCGTCGCCACCAGCGCGAGCGTCGTCGTCTTCGGTGAAGCCATCTGGGATCCCGTGAAGCTCATCGCCAAATTCGACCATCCCGCCCTCTCCGCGCTCGCGCTCCTCGCCCTCGCGGTCGCCACCCTCTCCACCAACATCGCCGCCAATGTCGTCTCTCCCGCCAACGACTTCTCGAATCTCGCGCCCAAGCACATCAGCTTCCGCAAGGGCGGCATGATCACCGCACTCATCGGCATCCTCATGTTCCCGTGGAAGCTCTATGCCGATCCGAATCAGTACATCTTCACCTGGCTCATCGGCTACAGCGCCCTCCTCGGCCCCATCGCCGGCATCATGATCGCCGACTACTTCGTCGTCCGCCGCCGCCATCTGGAAGTCGATGAACTTTACCGCGAGCAAGGCATCTACCGCTTCACCCACGGCTTCGGTCTCGCCGCCCTCGCCGCCTTCGCCCTCGCCGTGCTCCCGAATCTTCCCGGCTTCCTCGCGCAGATCAAAGCCATCAACCCGACCTCGCTCCCCGCCATTTTAAAAACCCTCTACCAGCAAGCCTGGTTCGTCGGCTTCGCCCTCGGCTTCATCCTCTACCTCGTCTTCCGCAAACTCGCCCCCGCCAAAGTCCACGCCTCCACATGATCGCGAAGCGCACTCCGATTGATGATTGGAAGATCAGTGATTAGTGATTTCTAAACCTATGGCCACGCTCCCGCCTTTCGACTACACCCCGCTTCCTTACACCGGTCCCTCGCCGGAGGAAGTCCTCGCCCTTCGCAAGGAGCACGTCAGCCCCGGCATCTTCCACTACTACAAGAAGCCCGTCATGATCGTCGAGGGCAAAGGCCAGTATCTCTTCGATGAGACCGGCCGCCGCTACCTCGATGGCTTCGGCGGCATCGTCACCGTCAGCGTCGGCCACTGCCATCCGGAAGTCGTCGCCGCCGCCAATCTCCAGAACGAGACGATCCAGCACACCACCACCATCTACCTCCATCCGAATATCGCCCTCTACGCGAAGGAACTCGCCGCGAAGATGCCGGGTGATCTCAAGGTCTGCTATTTCGTCAATTCCGGCTCGGAGGCCAACGACCTCGCCATGCTCATGGCCCGCGCCTACACCGGCAATTACGACGTCATCGCCCTGCGCAATGCCTACCACGGCGGCAGTCCCTCCGCGATGGCCCTCACCTCGCACCACACCTGGAAGTTCAATGTCCCGCACTCCTTCGGCGTCCAGCACGCCCGCATGCCGGACACCTACCGCGGCCCCTTCGGGCACGATGACCCCGATGCCGGCAAGAAATACGCCGCCGATATCGAGGACCTCATCCGCTTCGGCACTTCCGGAAAAATCGCAGCCTTCATCGCCGAGTCCATCCAGGGCGTCGGCGGCACCGTCGTCTTTCCCGATGGCTACCTGCAGCACGCATACGCCCACGCCCGCGCCGCCGGCGGCCTCTGCATCGCCGATGAAGTCCAGGCTGGCTTCGGCCGCACCGGCACGCATTTCTGGGGCTTCGAAACCCAGGGCGTCATCCCCGACATCGTCACCATGGCCAAGGGTATCGGCAATGGCTGCCCGCTCGCCGCAGTCGTCACCACGCCCGAGATCGCCAAGACCCTCGCCACCCGCATCCACTTCAATACCTTCGGCGGCAACCCCGTCTCCATGGCCCAGGGCCGCGCCGTCCTCAAGGTCATCGAAAAGGAAGGCCTCCAGGCAAACTCCCTCGCCATCGGCTCCCGTCTAACAGAAGGCTTCCAGCGCCTCGCCGCGAAGCACTCCCTGATCGGCGAAGTCCGCGGCCTCGGCCTCATGCTCGGCATCGAGCTCGTCAAGGATCGCGCCACCAAGGAACCCGCCCGCGAGGAATGCGCCGCCGTCTTCGAGCGCTGCAAGGACCTCGGCCTCCTCATCGGCAAGGGCGGCCTCTGGGGAAACGTCCTCCGCATCAAGCCCCCGATGTGCCTGACACCCGCCGACGCCGACTTCATGCTCGAAGTCATCGACCAAGCTCTCGCCTCCGTCTGACCCTCCGCTGGGGGCGTCGGCTTGCGTCGGCTCCATCCGTTGGGGCCATTCAGCCCGGCTCGCGTATCACTCCGCCGTCACCCTGTTCATGATTCCTCCCCCGCGAAGCACACTTCGATTGATGATTGGAAGATTGGTGATTGATGATTCCTCCCTATCGCCCTCTCCCCCGATGCCAAACCCTCGTATCCGGCATCACCAGCCACTCCACCGGCTTCTCTCCCAGATCGAAAGCCCCCACCAGATCCTCTAACAAAACCAGCGATGCCGCCGCATCGTAGAGCGCATCGTGCCACCGTCTTCCCGGCACCATCGCCGCCACCCTCCCGCCCAGGCCCCGTGCCTCGCACAGCGCCGAAAGCGAATGCTCCCCTAGCTCCGGCCATGCCGCCCGCGCCAGCAGCAGGGTGTCCACCCACGGCCCGAAGCCATGCCCCGGAAAGGCCCGCAGGAAGCGCTTCTCCGTCCCCTTGCCATGCGCCACCACCACCGCTCCCGCCAGGTGCCGCTTGATCTCCGGCCACAGCGACAGCAGCCCCGGCGCTCCCGCCAGATCCTCGTCCCGGATCCCGTGCACCTTCCGCGCCGACCACTGGATCGGCTCTTCCGAGGCCAGATAGGACACGAAGCTCTCGCCGTGCCCCGCACCCGGCGACCACCTCGCCATCCCCACCTGCACCGGTACATCCGTGCGCCCGCGGGCCGCCCCCGCCGACTCGAAGTCGATCGCCGTGAAGTGGCATTCCCCGATCAGCACACCCCCACCGCAACACGCCCCGCCCCCACCGCGCCACCGAAAAAATGCCTTTCCCCGGATCTCGAACGCATTCCCCTTCGGGGTCCAGCAAGTCCTCGGCGGGAAGCTTCCCTGTGTTCCATGGCCCACCTCCTCCTGCCTTTCAGATTTCGCGTCTCTTTCGCGACCTTTCGCGGTTAAAACCAAAGTCCTCCCCAATGCCAAAACCCGCACTCCACTTGGAGCCGTTTCCGCCGATCCCTTCCATCCACGGTTGATTCCCCTCGACCCCGGCTCGGCTCCTCTGCCCGCGCCCCCGGAAAATCCCCGGATCCAAGGACCGCCCGGGGCTTGCCATCGGCGGAAAGGTTGCCGAAGGTCCGGCCCCGCGAATGCCGGAACGCCGCACACCTCTTTGGCTCTGGCCGAATCTCTTGAGCCTCGACGCCCCCGCTGTCGCGATGGCGTGGCTCTTCATGTTCCAGAAGATCTGGCTGCAGATTCTCCCTTGGGGCTACTACGCCGCGCTCGGTCTCGCCGTCTGGGGCATCTACATCCTGGATCGCATCATCGATGTGAAGATGCTTGCTCCTGGTGATCCCCGCCTCGGGCCGCGCCACGATTTCCACCAGCGCCACCTTCGGGTGATGTCCACTGTCGCCGTGCTGGCTTTGCTCGGTTCCGCCTTCATCGCTGGCGGCCACATCTCCTTCGGTCCCCTGGTGGATTACGGGAAGCCGGTCATCTTCCTCGTCGTCGTCTTTTTCTCACTCACCATCTTCTCGAAGCAGGACCGGGAGATTCCCCATTTGAGGAATCTGTTCGCCGGCCTGGCGTTCTCCTACGGTACTTCGATGGGCGCGCACATGTGGTCGTGGAAACCGGGCATCTTCGATGTCGTGCATCAGCCCTTCAATCTCGCGCTCTCGCCCGAGATGCTCGCCTTCGCCATCCTCTGCACCCTCAATATCTCCGCCATCCACTTCTGGGAACACTCCCGTTTCTCAGGGGATGTCGAGCAGGCTGCCGCCAACGACCTCTCTCTCACCATCCCCCTCACCGTCCTCGCCGCCGGATCCATCGGCCTGGCCGTGCTCGATGAGGAGAGCCGCAGCCGGCCCTTCTACTATGCGGTGCTGATTTCCTCCGCGCTGCTCTATGTCCTGAACCGTCTCCGCGCGAATTATTCCGTCGATGCCCTGCGCGTCATGGCGGATGCCGCGATGCTCGTTCCTTTGCCTGTTTTCATCGCTTTATCGGCCAATTCCTGATCGTGCTTGCCGATGGGCGCGCCCGTCCTAGCATTTCCCTTCCCATGTCAAAGGCACTCGACACCAAACGTCCCGCTTTCCTGATCCTCGGCGCTCCGGGAGCGGGGAAGGGGACTCAAGGCAAGGTTCTCGGCTCCATCCCGCGCTTCTTCCATTGCGCTTGCGGTGATGTTTTCCGCTCGCTCGATACCCGCACGACCATCGGCCAGCGCTTCGTCCATTACTCGAGCCGCGGCGAACTGGTGCCGGATGAACTCACCATCGAGCTCTGGAAAGCCCAGGTCGACAATTGGGCGGACTCCCACGTTTACAAGCCGGACATCGACTTCCTCGTCCTCGATGGCATCCCGCGGAATGTCCCCCAGGCGGAGATGATCACCACCTTCCTGGATATCCATCAGGTCTTCCATCTCTCCTGCCCGGACCGCGAGGAACTCGCCCGCCGCATGCGCAAGCGCGCCCTCAAGGACAACCGCATCGATGACGCCTCGGACCGCGTGATCCAGCAGCGCATCGCCACCTACGAGGCCGAAACCAAGCCGATCCTCGAGTACTTCTCGGACCGGCTCGTGACCAATATCGATGCCACCCAGCCCCCCGTGAAGGTGCTCCACGACATCATCGGCAAGATCGTCTCCCTTCCCGTCTTCACCGCGTCCGCCCAGCACATCGCCTGATGCCAGAGGAGCCCCGGATCATCTTCTTCGGTAGCGGGGAGATCGCCATCCCCTCCTTCCGCCGCCTGATCGGATCGGGCCCGCGCCCCCTCGCGCTGGTCACCCAGCCGGACAAACCCGCCGGCCGCCACCGCAGCACGCTCACCCCGCCGCCGATCAAGCGCATCGCGCTCGAGGCCGCGATCCCCGTCCTCCAGCCGGAGAGCGTGCGAGAGGAGGGGAGTCTCATCGCCCTCCGCGCCCTTGATCCCGATCTCATCGTCGTCATGGCCTACGGCCAGATCCTGCCGAAGGCCCTGATCTCGATCCCGCGGCTCGCCTGCATCAACCTCCATGCCTCGCTCCTCCCGCGCCACCGCGGTGCCTCCTGCATCCAGGCCGCCATCGATGAGGGCGATCCCGAGACCGGCGTGACCGTCATGCACGTCGTCCCGAAGCTCGATGCCGGCGACATGATCCTCTCCAAGACCACGTCCATCGCCGCGGACGACACCGGGGGTTCCCTCCACGACCGCATGGCCGACCTCGCGGCCGATGCTCTCGGCGCCGCCCTTCCATTGCTCCTCGCCGGCACCGCTTCCCGCACCCCGCAGGACCCCGCG
>CAMLOZ010000282.1 GCA_946481625.1 uncultured Haloferula sp.
GGTCGTCTTGCCGGCACCGGTCGGGCCGGTCACGATGAAGATGCCGTTCGGCTTCTCGATCGTTTCGCAGACATAGTCGTAAATCGCCTCCGGCAGGTGGAGGTTCTCAAGTGAAAGGTTGACCGAGGAGCGGTCGAGAACGCGGAGCACGATCGACTCGCCGTATTGGGTAGGCAGCGTCGAAACGCGCATGTCCACCTGACGGTCGCCGACCTGCTTCACGATGCGACCGTCCTGTGGGATGCGGCGCTCGGCGATGTTCATATTGGACATCACCTTGATACGCGAAGTGATCGCCACCGACAGGTGCACTGGCGGCGGGGCCATTTCGTAGAGCGCACCGTCCACGCGGTAGCGGATCTTGAAGTCCTTTTCGAAGGGCTCGAAGTGGATGTCCGAGGCGCGTTCCTTGATCGCCTGGTAGAGCACCAGATCGACGTAACGGATGATCGGTGCCGAGTTCGCTTCGGCCTCGAGGTCCGCCTGGCTCATGGCGGCGTCCACTCCGGTCTGGAGCTGGCTCAGGATATCCTCCATCGCCTTGCCTTCCCCGCCGTAGCACTCGTTGATCTTCTGCTCGACCACGTAGTCCGGGGCGATCGCCAGAATGACCTCGCGACCGAGGGCGAAGCGCAGATCCTCAAGGGTCTGGGGGTTCATCGGGTCGACCAAGGCGACGTGAAGTCCCTCGGCGTCGAAATTCACCGGCAGCGCGCCGTGAAGGCGGGCCATGCCGGCGGGAACGAGCGAGAGGAGCTGCTCCGGCGGGGTCCAGTTGCGCAGTTCGACCACCTGGGCACCCAGCTCGGATGCCACGACCGGCCACACGTCGTCGCGATGGTTGATCACTTGGAAGTCGGCGAGGATCTCCGCCGCCTCCTTGCCGCTGTTCTCCACCTCGGCGAGAATATCCTGCCCGAGCGAGCGGTCGATGAGGCCGCGGCTGATGAAAAGTTCGACGATCTGGTTGCTATCCATGGACCGGGTTTTAGAAAATCTAAGATTGGAAATTTGAAGGATGCGGGGTCCGGCTCAGTCGAGGTCGGACATGGTGACGTGGATGACCTCCTCGGGCGAGGTGAGACCGGCAAGCACCTTGCGGATCCCGTCGTCGCGCAGGGTGCGCATGCCGAGCTCGCGGGCGCGCTTGCGGAGCTGGCTGGAGGTCAGGTTTTCGTTGATCATGTGGCGCACCTCGTCATCGATCTGGAAGAGCTCGAAGATGCCGGCGCGGCCGCGGTAGCCGTTGCCGCGGCATTTGTCGCAGCCGACCGGGCCCATCACGCTGGATGCATCGTTGGAGCGGTTGTCGAAGCGCAGCGCCCGCGCCTCTTTTTCGGTGAGGACGTGCGGAGCCTTGCAGACCGGGCAAAGCTTGCGGACCAGACGCTGGGCGAGCACGGCGCGCACGGCGGAGGCGATCAGGAAGCGCTTGATGCCGATATCCGCGAGACGGGCGACCGCGGAAGGCGCGTCGTTCGTGTGGAGGGTGGAGAGCACCAAGTGACCGGTCAGCGACGCGTTGATGGCGATGTTCGCCGTCTCCGCGTCACGGATTTCCCCGATCATGATGATGTTCGGCGCCTGGCGCAGCATCGCGCGGAGCGCCGCCGCGAAGGTCATGCCGATGTCCGTCTTCACCATGACCTGGTTGATGCCGGGGAGCTCGTATTCCACCGGGTCTTCCACGGTGATGATCTTCTTGTCCGGCTTGTTGATGACGTTCAAACAGGCGTAGAGGGTCGTGGTCTTCCCGGAACCGGTCGGGCCGGTGACCAGGATGATGCCGTCCGGCAGGCCGATCAGGTTTTCGAAGGTCGCTTGGTCGTCCGAGAAGAAGCCGAGTTCCGGCAAGCCGAGCACGAGGGCGGACTTGTCCAGAATACGCATGACGATCGACTCGCCGTGGTTGGAAGGGACGGAGGAGACACGAAGGTCGATCTCCTTGTCCGCCATCTTCACCTGGATACGACCGTCCTGGGGCAAGCGCTTCTCGGCGATCGACATCGATCCGCTCATCACCTTCAGACGGGCGATGATGGCCGGCAGGAGCTTCTTCGGATGGTTGTCCACCTCGATCAGCTTGCCGTCGATGCGGTAGCGGATGCGGACGGAAGTCTCCAGCGGCTCGATGTGGATGTCCGAGCAGCGGTTCTTCATCGCCTCCGCGAGGAGGTTCTGAACCAGCCGGATGATCGGGGCATCGCCATCGGAGGCTTCCACCTCATGGCCGCCCTTGAAGTCCATCCCGGCGGCGTCATTCGTGGCACCGTAAAAGTCCTTCAGGAAAGACTGCACCGCATTGATCGGAGCGCAGACGAAATTGACCTCCCGCCCGATCACGTGGGGCAGGCTGTCCATGGTCTCGAAATCGAAGGGATCCGCCACGGCAACCGTCAGGAAAACCCCGTCGTCCGCCACCGGGATCGCCTTGTAGCGGCGGGCGATTTCGTCGGGAATGGCGCTGACCACATCGGGCGCGATGGCCATTTCGCCGAGGTCGATGGCCTCGATGCCCGCGTTCTGGGCGAGAACGGCACAAACCGTATTCTCCGAGAGTTCGGTTTCGCTGAGCAATTTCTCGATCACCGAACCGCCTTTGCGGCGCGCTTGATCGACCATTTCGGGGGCGACGGCTCCTGCCTCCACGAGCAGGTCTGCCAAGTAATCTTCGTTGGAGAACACGGGTTTTCGGGCCTTTTGGAAAATCAGGTGAAAGGTCGGGACGGCATTGTGCGCGCCCCGGCGTTCGCACATTGGTCAAGCGCGTCCCCCTTTGTCAACCTGCCGACCAAGCATCTGCAAGGAATCCCCGGGCGGGTACCCACGCGGTATTGACGATGCGGTGTCCACGCGGAGCGGAACCGCGGAATTCAGCCCATGGGGGCGCCGCAGCGGCGGCAAAAACGGGCATCCGCGAGATGGCCGTGGACGCCGCAGGACGGGCAGGCGTCGGTGCTGTCGTCCCCATTCAGCTTCGAGATCTCCGAGCTCACGATGCCGGTGGGGACGGCGATGATCGCATAGCCGGTCAGGACCAAGATGGAGGTCAACATCCGCCCCAGCGTGGTGCCCGGAGTGATGTCACCGAAACCGAGGGTGGTGATGGTGACGATCGCCCAGTAGATCGCGGTCGGGATGCTGGTGAAGCCCCCCTCCGGTCCCTCCACCAGGTACATCAGGGTTCCGGCGATCACCGTGATCGCCAGCATGAAGCTGAAGAAAACCGTGATCTTCGCCCGCCCGGCGTAGAGTGCGCGAACCAGCAGTTCGGCACCGTTCACGTGCCTTACCATCTTGAAGACCCGGAACATCCGCATCATCCGCAGAATGCGGATCACCAGCAGGGCCTGGATCCCCGGCATGACGGCCATCAGGTAGGTCGGGAGGATCGAGAGCAGGTCCACGATGCCATAGAAGGTCCGCGCGTAGCGGAGCGGGTGCCTCACGACATAGAGCCGCAGGAGATACTCGATCGTGAAAATCACGGTGAAAGTCCATTCCGCGGCCCGCAGCGGGGTCGAGTATTTGGCCGCGATCTCCGGCACGCTTTCGAGGATCACCGCGAGCACGCTCAGGCTGATGAGCCAGAGGAGGATCACGTCGAAGCGCCGTCCCGCGGGCGTTTCGGCTTCGAAGATGATTTCCCGCAGGCGTTCCCGTGCGTGCGAGTGGCGGATCCCGTCGTCGGACATGGGAAGACGCTGACGCAGTTATGAAGAAATGGCACGCGGGAAGAGCAATCGTTGACCGCGGGCCGCAGAGCGGCGAAGACTGAGACGCGCAACTTGGTCCATGAGCGAAGAGGAGATCCCCGCAAAGAAAAGGAGGCCGCGCCGGCTGGGGCGGAAGCTCCTGGTGGCGTTCCTGATCGTGCTCGCCCTCGCCGCGTGGTTGAACGGGCCGGGGTGGCGCTGGCTGGGAAGGATCGGCATCGAACGGGCCCTGACGAGTTCGGAGATCAAGGCCGACTTCACGCTTGCCGGCACCCTGCTAGGCGGTGTCCGGGTGGAAAAGCTCTCCCTCAGCGGCGGGGCCATCCGGAAGCTGGAGATCGATGCCGTGGAGCCGCTCTACAAGATCACCCGGGTGGTCCGCGGCGAGATCCAAGGAATCAAAGTGGAGAAGATCAACGCGGTGATCGACCTGGCGGCGACGACGCCGAGGGATCCATCCGAGCCGGAAAAGCCATTCGATCCGGTCGCCTTGGCGGAGTCCCTGCGGAAGGCCCGGAAGCTATTGCTGCCGATGGATCTGGGAGCGGCGGACCTCAAGCTCCAGATCGTCAAAGGCGACGAGCCGATCGTCTCGCTCGATACGAGCCAGTTCAGCCACGCTCCGGGTAGCGACGAGTTCCGTCTCGAGTTGGGAACCCTCGAGGCTGGCACGGGCCACGCGTTCGCCGCCCAGAATTCTGTGATCCGTTGGACGGAAGAGAGCCTCTCCCTCGACCGCTTCGAACTCTCGCCGCGGATGGGGGTCAGCAACCTGTTCATCGGCTTCCCCTCAACCGGAGGACTGTCCGCCTCAGGCATCGCCCGGATCGAGGATTCACGGATGGTTCTCGAGGGAACCACCACCAGCGCGAAGCTGCGGATGGAGGGTGAACCGCTGCCACTGGAACATGCGGCGAGCAACTTCGCGGTCGGCCTGCCGGTCACTGCAACCCTCCGCAGCCTGGAGGCGGAGATCTCCGGCATCGACCGGACGCCCGACCAATGGCAAGCCCGCACCCGGGCGGAACTGGTGGATTTCGTTTACGAGGATTGGAAGGCTGACACACTAACAGTGACCGCGACCAAGGATGGCAGCACGGCGAGGGCGACCTGGTCCCTCGCCGCGCTCGATTCCCGCGCCGAGGTGCAGGCGGAGCTCCGCTGGCGCGACCTGGCCGCCGGGATCTGGCATGACTTCGAGGGCAATGCGAAGGTTACCATCCCGCAGCTCGCGCCGCTTTATGGGACCTTGAAGAACAAGCTGCGCTTCGCCCCTCCCGAAGCCCCTCCCCTGCCCCCCTCCTCGCTCGGGATCGAGGCGAAGATCGATTCCGGGGCGGAAGGGATTCGCAGCGCGGAGGCCAGGTGGCTGCTCTCCGCCGAGAAGGATGCGCCCTCGCTGGCGGGCGAAACCCGCTGGACGCCCGATGGCAAGCTCACGGGGACCCTGGGTTCGGACGCCCTTCGTGCCACTTACACCTTGGACCTCGAGGCGAAGACCTACGAGGCCACCGCCGATCTCCAAGGCTTCCGCCCGGAACGCTTCGCCCCCTGGGCTTCCGCCGCTGGCGTCACTTTGCCGACCGGGATGAACGCCGATCTCAAGTGGAGCGGCAACGGCGTCTTCGGCCCCGAGCCCCATCGCGGCACCTTCGATGTCCCGTCCTTCGAGTGGGTGCGGGAGGATGTCCCGCCGCTGATCC
>CAMLOZ010000283.1 GCA_946481625.1 uncultured Haloferula sp.
GAGTTCGACCGGCTCGCCCGCGTGGTCCTTCCCGATCGTGGAAGTCCCGCTGTAAACGCTGCCGCTCGGCATGTCCGTGAGGATGGTGCCGGTCGCCGCACCGCTCGCGTGGTCGAAGGAGCGGATGCGCCCGCTGACGTTGTCCACGGTGATGAACTTCCCGGCGAGCCCCGGATGCGCCGCGCCGCGATAGACGAAGCCGCCAACCATGCAGCCGTCCGGCCCGTCGGCATGCTTCACGCTCCAGACCGGAGGGGTGACCGTGCCATGGATTACCGCGGGCTGCGACTTCGGTCCGGGCGAGCCTCCCTCGATGAAGGGCCAGCCATAGTTCGCACCGGCGGTGAGGATGCTCAGCTCCTCCTCCGTGTCCTGTCCGCTCTCGCCGATCCAGATGCGGTTCGTCGGCGCGTCGTAGGAGAAGCGGTACGGCTGGCGCAGGCCGAGCGCGTAGAACTCCTCGAGATAAGCACCCCCGGCATCGACGAAAGGATTGTCGTCCGGGATCGTGTAATTCGCCGTAAAGCTGTTCGGCCACCCCGCAGGCATCCCGAGCTGCGCCGGCTGGCGACGGATCACATGGCTGCCCGCCTTCTGGTCCACGTCGATCCGGAGGATGCCGGAGAAGAGGCGGTCGTCGATCTTCTGGCCGACGTTATACTGGTCGTTCGCCCCGCCTTCGTCGCCGATCGCGACGTAGAGGTAGCCGTCCGGCCCGAACATCATGCAGCCGCTGTCGTGGAATTGCTGGCGGTCGTACTGCTGGATCAGGATCTGCTCGCTGCCCGGATCCGCGGCCTGGGTGCCGTCCGGCACGGTGAAGCGGGACAGCCGCCAGTAGGCCTCGCTGCCGTTTCCGCCCGAGGCCGGAGCCCACTTGTAGGTGATATAGACGTAGCCGCGGTTCGGCGATCCCGCCTGGCCGAACTCCGGGTGGAAGACCAGCCAGGTCATCCCGCAATCGCTGGAGGTGAAGGTATTCGCGCGCCATTCGAGGAAAGTCTCGGTGGCATTGGCAGCCGGGTTGTCCTCGAAGAGGAAGATCCGCCCCTCCTTCGCCACGCACAGCAGCTTGTTCGTCCCCGGATAGGGGACAAGGTGCATCGGGAGGTTGATGTTGATCCCTTGGTAGGTCTCGTTGACCGTCCACTCTCCCGCGGCGGTCGATTCCACGGCGGGGAAATTCCCGTTCAGGAACGGGCCGACCGCCTCCGGCGCGTCGAGACCCGGCTGGGCCTGCGCGACGACGGTACACGCAAGAAGGCAGATGGCTGGGGCAAACGCGACCGTGAGCGGACGCAGGCCGGCCCTGAGAAGGGGCTGGTAGGACATGGGTTTGGGTTAACCGAGGGCGCGGACTAATACGCAAACTTGTTCGATCCGGCAAACGGATTCTTGAGGCACTTTATGGGCTCCACGAACAGATCCCCCAAGGCTGGAAGGTGTGCCTCACCCCTTCCTCAGCCGCAGCCCCTGCAGGCTTTTCCCTTGGCTTTCCCAAAGAAGCTGGAAATCCGTCTTCGGGTAGAAAAAAGCATCCTCCGGCCAGTCGAGACGCTCGAATTTCCCGAAAGCCGACACCTTCTCCTGCGCCCAGTCGAAGTATTCGGGGTGGTCGGTCTTGAAGAGAAATTCCCCGCCCGGCTCCAGCAGGTCCCAGATCGCCTGGAGGAATTCCTCCTGGATCAAGCGCCGCCGATGATGCCGCAATTTCGGCCACGGGTCCGGGCAGAGCAGGTGCAGGCGGGAGACCGAGCCGGGCGGCAGCAGCCACTCCGCCGTGAATCGGCTCTCCAGCCGCAGCACCCGGGCATTCTCCAGCCCCCGTTTGCCGATGTTCTTGCAGACCTTCCGCACCCGGCCGAGCAGCCGCTCCACGCCGAGAAAATCCCGCTCCGGGTAGCGCGCGGCCATTTCGAGCAGGAAACGCCCGTCGCCGCAGCCCAGATCGATCTCCAGCGGCCTGCCGGGGCGCAGGATTTCCCCGCGCTCCATCCGGCGGAAATACTCCGCCGGGACGAACTCGTATCGCTCCGGAACCCGTGCCAGCCGTGTTTCTTCCATCCGCGCCGCTTTCCAACCGCCCGCCCGCCTCGTGGCAAGCCTTCATTTGGAACTTGGAACTTCTAACTTGGAACTTCTCCCCATCCCGTTCCCGCTTGACGCCCTTTCTCCCGGGTCGCTAGCTAGCGCATCCGTGGCGCTGCTACCGCGCGCCGCCCGACTTTCGCCACTACAACCTCTCTCACAACGTGGACCTCAAGGAAATCCGCAAGATCGTCGAGCTCATGAACGAGCATGGCCTTACCGTCTTCGACATGTCGAAGGAGGGCTTCCACCTGAAGCTGCGCAAGGGCCCCGATCTGGAAGCCATGCGCGGGATGATGGGCTCGATGCAGGCCGCTCCCGCCTATGCCCCGGCGGCCCCCGCGGCCGCGCCGAATCCCGGACCGGCCACCGCCCCTGCCGCGGCGGAAGGCGAGGCGATCACCTCGCCGATGGTCGGCACCTTCTACCGCAAATCCTCGCCGGATGCCCCGCCCTTCGTGAACGTGGGGGATGCCGTGAGCGAGGGCCAGACCCTGTGCATCATCGAGGCCATGAAGGTGATGAACGAGATCAAGGCCGAGAAGTCCGGCACCATTTCCGCCGTCATCGCCGAGGACGGCAATCCCGTTCAGTTCGGGGATATCCTTTTCCGCATCAAGTGAGCTTCCCGTCCGGGAGTGCCGCCGCTTGAAACCGCCATCGCCTGTCCATGATCAAACGCGTCCTTGTCGCCAACCGCGGTGAAATCGCCCTGCGCATCATCCGCGCCTGCCGGGAACTCGATATCGAATCCGTCGCCGTCTATTCCGAGGCCGACGTCGATTCCATGCACGTCCACCTTGCCGACGAGGCCGTGTGCATCGGGCCCGCTTCCAGCAAGGAAAGCTACCTGAAGGCCGACCGCATCATCGCCGCGGCGGAAATCACCGAGGCGGACGCGATCCACCCGGGCTACGGCTTCCTCTCGGAGAACGCACGCTTCGCGGAGATCTGCGAGAGCTGCAATATCAAGTTCATCGGGCCCTCCGCCAAGGTGATCTCGATGATGGGCGACAAGGCCACGGCCCGCGCCACCGCGATCGCCAACGGCGTGCCGATCACCCCGGGCTCAGAGATCCTCGCCGACGAGAAGGAGGGGCTTGCGGAGGCCAGGCGGATCGGTTTCCCCGTGATGATCAAGGCGACGGCCGGCGGCGGCGGTCGCGGCATGCGTCCGTGCTTCAGCGCGGAGGAGTTCTCCTCGCTCTACAAGGCCGCTTCGAACGAAGCGCAGGCCGCCTTCGGCAACGGCGACTGCTACCTGGAGAAGCTGGTGCTCAACCCGCACCATGTGGAGTTTCAGGTCATCGCGGACACGCACGGCAATTTCATCCAGCTCGGCGAGCGCGATTGCTCGATGCAGCGCCGCAACCAGAAGATCATCGAGGAGTGCCCCTCGCCCCTGCTCACGCCCGAGCTGCGCGCGCGCATGGCGGAAGCATCGGTGAACCTGATCCGCAACATCGGCTACGAGAACGCGGGCACCATCGAGTACCTCGTCGATGACAAGGGGGAGAACTTCTACTTCATGGAGATGAACACCCGGATCCAGGTGGAGCATCCCGTGACGGAAGAGGTGATGGGCTGCGAGCTGATCAAGGAACAGATCCGCATCGCTTCCGGCGACCCGCTTTCCAGCCACGTGCTGAACGCCGCCCCCCGCGGCCACTCGATCGAGTGCCGCATCAATGCGGAGGATCCCTTCAACAACTTCTGCCCCAGCCCCGGCAAGATCGAGATGTGGTATGCCCCGGGCGGCAAGGGAGTGCGCGTGGACACCCACGTTTACTCCGGCTACTCGGTGCCGCCGAATTACGATTCGATGATCGCCAAGCTGATCGTCACCGGGGCCAGCCGCGAGATCGCCATCGCCCGCATGAAGCGCGCGCTCGGCGAATTCATGATCCGCGGTATCAAGACCACCATCCCGTTCCAGCAGGAGATCGTCGCGCACCCGGACTTCGTTTCGGGCCAGTACGACATCGGGTGGGTGGCGCGCTACCTGGAAGAGCGGAAGGGGTGACGCGTGGCTGTGGCATCCTGCCGCAGGGCTGTTCCTCGAATCGCCGGCGATTTCTCCCATGATTCTCCACGGCCAGCTCTATGCGATCCTCGATCTCGGCTACGTCCATGTCGGGGATGCGGTAGCGGTGACCGGTGCGCTTCTGGCCGGCGGCGCGAACCTGCTCCAACTCCGCGCCAAGGGCCATCCGCCCGGGGAGATCGAGCACCTCGCCCGCCTGCTGCTGCCGCTGTGCCGCGATGCCGGAGTGCCTTTCATCGTGAACGACTACCCCGCGATCGCGATGGCGGTCGGCGCGGATGGCATTCACATCGGCCAGGACGACGGCACCCTTGCGGCCACGCGCGAGATCGTCGGCCCGGACATGATGGTCGGCCGTTCCACGCATTCCCCGGCGCAAGCGAGAGCGGCGCTGGAAGAGGGCTTCGACTACATCGGCTTCGGCCCGCTTTTTCCCACGCCGACCAAGCTCGGCCGGCCGGGGATCGGGATGGAGAATATCCCGGGGGTGATGGCCGAGATCGGCTCGCGGATTCCGGTCTTCTGCATCGGAGGGGTGAAGCGCTCGAACCTCCCGAAGGTCCTTGCCGCCGGAGCGAAGAATGTCGTGATCGTTTCGGATCTGCTCACGGCGGAGGATGTGGAAACGGCAACACGCGAAGCGGCGGCACTGATCGCATCGCGTTGAAGCGGCGTTTTTTCTGGTCGCGGGCTATGGCTCTTTGGTGACTACCGCCATGCCTGCACCGCTGCCCATCGTCGTCGGAGGAACCATCGCCATCGATAACGTCAAAACCCCTTTTGCCGACGAGACGAATCTCCTTGGAGGTTCCGCTGCCTATGCCGCTTTGGCGGCCTCCTTCTACCACAGCCCGGTCCATCTGGTGGGCATCGTCGGCAAGGACTTCCCGCCCCAGCATCTGGCGATGCTCGAATCGCGCGGGATCTCTCTGCAAGGCGTCGAGCGTTCGGAGGGCGATTCCTTCACCTGGTCCGGCGAGTACTTCGACAACATGAACCAGCGCACGACCCACCGCGTCGGCCTCAACGTGCTGGAGAACTGGCGGGTCAAAGTGCCTGCACCGGTCGCGACGTCGTCTTTCGTGGTTCTCGCGAACATGTCGCCGGACAACCAGCTTGAGATGCTGGCCCAGTGCGGCTCGCCCGAGCGCTTCGTGATCGCGGACACGATGGACCTGTGGATCGAGATCGCGAACGAGCGCCTGCATGACGTGCTCAAGCAGATCGACCTCTTCGTCATCAACGACAGCGAGGCGCGGGAATTCACCC
>CAMLOZ010000284.1 GCA_946481625.1 uncultured Haloferula sp.
ACATGCCGATCGGCCCCGCGATGATCCGCTTCTCCGGGTCCTTTCTCTCGGTGGGAAATGGATGCGTGTAGCGCACGATCTCCACGCCATCCACCGCGGCCCGCAACGTACCCTTATCCAGGTTGCACAGCATCTCGGTCACATGCCAGGTGGTGAAGTCCCGCGGTCCCTCCGCAAGCGTCTCATGCGGGAGATTCCGGTGCTGCGGCGGATGGTAATCCCACATCGCACCATGCGGCGGCATGAATTGCAGCCACCCCGCGTTGTCGATCTTCGGCTTCCCCGGATCACCCGGCCGGTCGCCCCAGAACAGCACCCCGAGGTGGTCCTTGTTCACCGGGTTCATGCGCGAGGTGAAGATCAGCCTGAAGCTGCCGTGGTCCGCCTTCGTATACGCCAGCCGCGAGGTCCCGCCCACCCCGCGCATCGCGCCTTCGACAATGCTCCAGGTCGAGGGATCGGCCACCCAGCCGTCGAAGTTTTCGCCATTGAAGATCTTCACGCAGCCGGGATAGGGACCCGGCTCGGCAGCGGGCGCGGCCCCCGCAAGCAACGCGAAAACGGTGAGAAGGCGGAGGATGGAAGCGGGTTTGTTCTTCATGAGCGTGCAAGGAATAGCGCCAGTTCGCATCGCTGTCGCCCCCTCTTCGGAGTAGGTAGTTACTTCGTCGCCGCCAGACGGATACCCAGGAAAACAAAAAGCGCACCCGTCCCGCGGTTCAACCAATCCGCGAACGAGCGGTTGCTCCGGAGCCGGTCGCCCAACCATGCCGAAACCCACACGAGGAAGAGACACCACACCGTCCCCGTGCCGATGAACGAAAACCCGAGCGCAACGAAGGCCGCAAACTTCGTGCTGCTCTCCGCCGCGATGAACTGCGGCACGAAGGCGAGGAAGAACAAGGCAACCTTCGGGTTGAGCAAATTGGTGAGAAACCCTTGCCGGAAGATCTCCACGAATCCCGAGGACGAGAAGCTGGTCGGAATCGACACCGCGGAGGCGCGCGTCAGGATCATCCGGACCCCCAGGTAAACCAAATAGGCGGCCCCCGCGAACTTGATCACCATGAACGCCGAGGCCGAGGCCGCGAGCAGCGCCGAAACCCCGAGCGCCGCCGCCAGCGTGTGCACCACCGTCCCCGCCGCGATCCCGAGCACGGAGGCCATCCCGGCCGCACGGCCCTGCGCTATGCTGCGGCCGAGGATGTAGAGCGTGTCCGGCCCCGGCGTGATATTGAGGAGGATGCAAGCGGCGATGAAGACGCCGAAGTCGTGGATGCCGAACATGAGCCGAGGCTAAACCGGGAATGGCCTACTCCGCCAGCACCACATACTCGCTCTCATGCAACACCGAGGGCTTCTGCTTCCGCAGCAACAACACCCACTCGCGCATGCAGCCGATCACGATCGATGCCACGAAAACCAGGAACATCGCGGTGATCGCCACATCCACCTTGGCATTCGTCAGCGCCGTCTCCGCCTTCTTCAAGGCATCCCCGCTCAGCCCTCCGGCAATCGCCGCTTCGAGCTTCGCGATCGCGGGCAAAAAGCCCGCTGCCTTCGGCGACCAGATCTTCATGATCCCCGCGGTGAAGGTCACCACGGTCAGGAAGACCATCGGCACCAGCGTGCACCACGCATAGCGCGCCTTGCCCATCTTGATCAGGATCGTCGTGCCGAGACAGAACGCGATCACCGCCAGCAACTGGTTCGCGATTCCGAAGATCGGCCACAGGCTCTTCGCGATTCCCTCCGGATCGATCGCCCCCTGGTAAAGAAAATACCCCCATGCCGAAACCAACAGGAAGGTCGAAATCACGTTTGCCGTCCACGATCCCGTGTTCCGCATCTTCGGCACGATCTGGCCGAGCAAATCCTGCAGGATGAATCGCCCCACCCGCGTCCCCGCATCCAGAGTCGTCAGGATGAAGAGCGCCTCGAACATGATCGCGAAATGATACCACAGCGACAGCGCCGTTTGCCCCGGGATCACCTTCGCGAACATGTGCGCCATGCCCACCGCGAATGTCGGCGCACCGCCGATCTTCCCGATGATGTGCGGCTCGCCCAAATCCTTCGCGAGCTGCTCCATCTCCGCGCGCGTCACCGCATACTCCGGGCCGTAGGAATTGATCCTCGCGATCTGCGCCTCGACCGCCACCACGTTGTTCGGATCCACCGGCGAGTTGATCGCGAAGTACTGCCCCGGCTGCAGTGCGCAAGCCGCAATGATCGCCATCAGCGCCACCAGCATCTCCACGATCATCGAACCGTAGCCCACCAGCCGGATATCCTTCTCGCGTCCCAACAGCTTCGGCGTGGTGCCAGAAGAAATCAGCGCGTGGAAACCGCTCACCGCCCCGCAGGCGATCGTGATGCACACGAAGGGAAATACCGGCCCCGCGACCACGAAGCCGCCGCCATCGATGAAGGGCGTGACCGCCGGCATGTGCAGCGGCGGGGCGAGGAAGACGATGAACACTGCCAGGATCGCCACCGTGCCCAGCTTCATGAAGGTGCTGAGATAATCCCGCGGCGCGAGCAGAAGCCACACCGGCAGCACGCTCGCGGCGAATCCGTAGATCATGATCGCCCACGCGAGTTGCTTCGAATCGAGCGTCAGCGTCTTGAGCATCTCCGGGCTCAGGTACTTCCCGCCCACCACCGCGGCCAATAGCCCCACCACGCCGAAGATCGAGGCTGCCATCACGCTGACCTTCCCGCTCTTGAGCGCGATGCCCATGATCATCGCCAGCGGGATCGTCGCCGCGATCGTGAAAAGCCCCCACGGGCTCTCCGCCAGCGCCTTCACCACCACCAGCCCGAGCACCGCCAGGATGATCGTCATGATCGCCAGCAAGCTCACCATGGCAATCAGGCCGATCACGGGGTTCAGCTCCTCCTTCAGCATCTGCCCGAGCGACTTCCCCTTCCGGCGCATCGAGGCGAAGAGCACCACCGCATCGTGGACGCCGCCACCGAGCGTCGCACCCACCAAGATCCACAGCATTCCCGGCAGATAGCCGAATTGCGCCGCCAACACCGGACCGACCAGCGGCCCCGGCCCGGCGATCGCCGCGAAGTGATGGCCGAAGACCACCCACTTCGGCGTCGGCACGAAGTCCTTCCCGTCGCTACAGGTCACCGCCGCCGGCGCCCGCCGGTCATCGACGGTGAGGACCTTGGCCACCAGCCACGCCGAGTAGAAGCGATAGGAGACGGCGAAGGTACAGACACCCGCGATCACGAGCCAGAGCGCGTTCACGGGCTCGCCCCGCTGGAAGGCGGCCACGCCGACGGCGGCGGCTCCGATCAGGGAGACGGAGATCCAAAGCAGGACTCGAAGCATGGGTTTCTCTCGGAAGTATGGGTTTCGCGATCGGTGGCTTGGATCGCCGGAAAAATCACGCGGACCGCAGGTTTCCCGAAAGCGGCCGCACTGGAAATGCCAAAACGTGCCGCCCGGCAGGCTCTTTCGAGGGATGACGGGCTTGTCCTCCGTCCTACTTCACCCGCTTTTCCAAGGCCTCGAATACGGGCGCGGGAACGTAGCGCCGCACCTGATCCTCCCAGCCGACCGGCCCCACCAGACCCATTACCATACTGGACGACACCTCCGCCATGTCGCGGGGAGGCATCAGGAAGATGGTCGTGATATTCGGCGCGAGGTCCGCATTCACGTGCCGCATTACCCGTTCGTACTCGTAGTCATTCGGTCCGCGAATCCCCCGGAGAATAAAGCGCGCATCCTGCTCCCGCGCGTAGTGCACCAGATAGCGGTTGTCGAAATGCGCGATCGTCAGGCGCTCCGCGGAGGGGATCGAGGCGCGCAAGAGCTCGAGCCGCTCCTCCACCGTGAAGGTATAGCTCTTCGAGGGATTGCTCCCGATCGCCACGATCAGCCGCTCGAACATCTCGAGCCCCCGCTGGATCATCCAGAGGTGACCGTTGGTCGGGGGATCGAAGGAACCGGCATATACCGCGGTGGTCATGTGCTTCGTTTAAAGTTCCAAGGGAGAAGTGCCAAGTGCCAAGGCAGGCAAGTTCCAGGGAAGCGCTCCGCCGATAGATCCCGCGCGCGGCACCGTTTCCTTTCCCATGCACCGACGCTTGCTGCTCTTCCTGACCCTCGCGGGCCCGCTTCCGGCGCTCGATCTCTACACCGGCACCGGCCAGGCCCCGCGGCACACCTACCGGATCCCGACGCTTGCCGTCACAAAGCAGGGTACCTTGCTCGCCTTTGCCGAACGGCGGGTAGAGGGCAAGGGCGACAACGGCGATATCGATACCGTCCTGAAGCGCTCGACCGATGGCGGCAAGACCTGGTCCGAGGAGATCACCGTCGCCGACATCGGAGCAGACACCATCGGCAATGCCTGCCCCACGCTTGATCCCGAGAGCGGCGCGATCACCGTGGTCATGACCTGGAACCGTGTCCCGGAGAAGAAGGTCGTCCCCGGCTTCGGCGAGGACTCGCGCCTCGTTTATCTCAGCCGCAGCACCGACGACGGGCTCACCTGGTCGAAGCCGGAAGATATCACCCGTCAGGTGAAGCTCGGAAACTGGAGTTGGTTCGCCAGCGGTCCGGGCTCCGGCATCGTGCTCGAGCGAGGCCCGCACAAGGGCCGCTTCGTCCTCGGCGTAAATCACAAGGAAGCGGAGGGCTACCGTGCCCACGCCATCTACTCCGACGACCGCGGGAAGACTTGGAAGTCATCCCGCAGCTTTGCCGCGCTGCACACCAACGAATGCGAAGTCGCCGAGCTCGAAGACGGTGTCCTCATGCTCAACATGCGCAATCACGGCTCGCCGAAGAAGGAGCGCGCCGTCGCCATCAGCGGGGACAGCGGCGAGACCTGGAGTGAGACCACATGGGACGCGAGCCTCCCCGAACCCCAGTGCATGGGGACTCTCAAGCGTCACTCGTGGTCCGGCAACGCAAAGCCCGGGCTGCTGCTCTTCATGAATCCGGCTTCGGAGGAGGGCAGGAGAGATCTCGTTCTCCGCGGCTCGAAGGATGACGGGAAAACCTGGTCCACCAAGACACTCGTGAAACCAGGCGACGCCGCCTATAGCCATCTCGCCGTCATGCCGGACGGCAAAGTCGCGCTTGCGTACGAGACGGACAACTACGGGAAGATCGTCTTCGAGCTGATCGATCTCCGATCATGGCGGGAGCACTAAGGGGAGGGGACACTCTTGTCCCCGGCGGGCACGTGCACCACGACGACAAGAGTGTCGTCGCTCCTTACGCTGGCGCATGGGGCGGAGCAACTAGACGTGCCCCAAGAGTCATCCTTCCGCCATCTTCACCACCGCTTCCACGATCGGCGTGGGATCCGGCAGGCTGTGAGGATGATGCTTCCCGCCCGGCTTGCGGATCACCTCGATCT
>CAMLOZ010000285.1 GCA_946481625.1 uncultured Haloferula sp.
TTACCAACACCCACCTCTACATCATCAATTTCAAGCCGGACCGCTATCCCCTGGGCGATCCCTTACGGATGGCGGATGACAAGAACCCGATCACATACGAGCAACTGTGCGAAGACACCCGAATCACGCTCTCCGACATGGATTCCGGGCCCACCAAGGCTTGGCTCGTGAGCAAAAGCGGTGATTCCGAGTGGAAATCCTTCTACGAACTCGCCTTTGGGAAGCGCCCCCGGGAGGAGCTCTACGACCTCGCTGCGGATCCCTATCAGATGCACAACCTCGCCGGTGATCCCGCCCACGCGAAGCTCCGCGCCGAGTTGGAAAACCGGCTGCTGGGCGAACTCCGCCGTACAAACGATCCTCGTCTGACCGATGAGGGGGCGATGTTCGAAAATCCGCCGTTCGCAGGTCCGGAAAAATAACAGCGGCGATCCGAGCTGCGAATTGGGCTGATGGCTCTTGCGGGCCGCGCAGCCGCCATTTACACCTCGCGCCGCAATGGCCTCGATCAACTCGAACTTCCTGAAGCTCAAAGCCGGTTACCTGTTTCCCGAAATCGCACGGCGGGTGAAAGCCTTCTCCGATGCGAATCCGGACAAGGCGGCACGGATCATCCGCTGCGGGATCGGCGACGTGACGGAGCCGCTGCCCGCCGCCGTGCGCGCGGCAATGCACGAGGCAATCGATGAGATGGGCGTGCGCGAGACCTTCAAGGGCTACGGCCCGGAGCAGGGTTACGAGTTCCTGCGCCAGGCGATCGTGGACAACGAGTTCGCGGGCCTCGGGATCGCCGCTGACGAAGTGTTCATCTCGGACGGCTCGAAGTGTGACACCGGCAATATCCTCGACATCTTCGGCAAGGGCAACGTGATCGCCATCACCGACCCGGTCTATCCGGTCTATGTCGATACCAATGTGATGGCCGGCAACACCGGCGATGCGGATGAGAAGGGGGCCTATGCCGGTCTGGTATACCTGCCTTGCACCGCGGAGAACGGTTTCGTGGCCGATCTGCCGAAGGAGCGGGTCGATCTGGTGTACCTCTGCTTCCCGAACAACCCGACCGGGGCGGTCGCCACGCGCGAACAGCTCGAGGCTTGGGTGAAGTATGCGAAGGAGAACGACACGATCATTTTCTTCGATGCGGCCTATCAGGCGTTCGTCCAGGACAGCTCGATCCCGAAGTCGATCTTCGAAATCGAAGGCGCGAGGGATGTCGCGATCGAGTTCCGCTCCTTTTCGAAGAACGGCGGCTTCACCGGCGTGCGCTGTGCGTATGTGGTGATCCCGAAGACGGTGACCGGCAAGGCGGACGACGGCACCCGAGTGCCGCTGCACCAGCTCTGGAGCCGTCGGCACAGCACGAAGTTCAACGGCGCGAGCTACCCGGTGCAGAAGGGTGCCGCGGCGGTCTTCTCCGAGCGGGGCAAGGCCGAGGTGAAGGCGCTGATCGAGCACTACATGGGCAATGCCGCACTGCTGGTGGAAGCGGTGAAGAAGGCGGGTCTGCCGGTTTTCGGCGGGGTGAACGCTCCGTATGTCTGGGTCGGTTGTCCAAAGGGGCTGGGCTCCTGGGACATGTTCGACAAGATGCTCGGCGAGGCGCAGGTGGTCATCACGCCCGGTGCCGGTTTCGGCGCGGCGGGCGAGGGGTGGTTCCGCATCTCGGCTTTCAACTCGCGTGCGAACGTGGAGGAAGTGTGCAGGCGGCTTGCGGCGCTGCTGGGGTGAGGGCTATCGGGCTGATCGTTGAGGCGGGATCTGCTGCGATCCCTCCAGGATCGGTGATCGCGAGCGCCGCTCTACCGGTGGTGTCGCTTCGCTCAACCACCGGCTGCTACGCTGCCATCCCTTCGGGATCGGGGGAGCGGGAGTTACGCTGTCCAATCGAGAACGACCTTGCCGGACTGCCCGGACATCATGGTCTCGAAGCCTTTCTTGAAGTCGTTCACCGGGAAGCGGTGGGTGATGACGGGCGAGATATCGAGGCCCGCGCGGATCATGCTGCTCATCTTGTACCAGGTCTCGAACATCTCGCGGCCGTAAATCCCTTTCAGGATGAGACCCTTGAAGATGACCTTGTCCCAGTCGATGGCGACTTTCTCGGGGAAGATGCCGAGCAGGGAGACCTTCGCGCCGTTCGAGGTGTGGTTGAGGATGTCGTTGAGGCCGGACGGATGGCCCGACATTTCGAGGCCGACATCGAAGCCTTCCTTCATGCCGAGCGACTTCATGGCGTCGGCCAGGGATTCCTCCGCGACGTTAACCGTGCGGGTGGCACCGAGCTTCTTCGCGAGTTCGAGACGCCAGGGGTTCACATCGGTAACGACGACATGACGGGCACCGGCGAAGCGGCAGACCGCGGCGGCCATGCAGCCGATGGGGCCGGCACCCGTGATGAGGACGTCTTCCGCGACGAGGTCCCAGGAGAGCGCGGTGTGGACTGCGTTGCCGAGCGGGTCGAAGCAGGAGATCACTTCCTCGGGGATCGAGGGATCGACCTTGTAAACGTTGCGGTAGGGGATCGAGAGGTATTCGGCGAAGGCGCCGGGACGGTTCACGCCCACGCCGAGGGTTTCGGGGCAGAGGTGGCGGCGGCCGGCGAGGCAGTTCCGGCAGCGGCCGCAGACGATGTGGCCTTCGCCCGAGACGAGTTCGCCGGGGACGATGTCGGTCACGCCGGAGCCGACGGATGCCACCACGCCGCAGAACTCGTGGCCGACGTGCATCGGGACGGGGATCGTGCGCTGGGCCCAGGCGTCCCACTTCCAGATGTGGACATCGGTGCCGCAGATGGAGGTCTTCTTGATCTTGATGAGCACGTCCATCGGCCCGACCTCGGGCATGGGGACGTCCATCATCTCGAGTCCGGGACCGGCGGTGGCTTTGACGAGCGCTTTCATGAGGTGCCGGGGCGGATGGTCCATGAGCCGCAGGCGAGGGCTAGGGAATTATACTTTGCCCTGAAAAAGTGACTAGGCCGTGCGCTTATGGGGAAGAAATCGATCCAAGGATGATTCGAGGTAGCGCCAGCTAAGCCGGGCTGCGCCCCAGGAGGCGAGGAAGAAGACGACCATCCGGACACCCAAGGGCACCTGCGGGAACCAGAGAAAGGGGAGGACGAAGCCGAGGAAGAGGGGCATCGGCGTGTGGAAGAGGTAGAAGCCGTAGCTGAGCCGGCCCACCTGCTGGATGAAGGGAAGTTCGAGGAACTTGCCCAAGGGACCGTGGAGACCGGCGAGGGTGGCCGAGATCAGTCCGGCGAATGCGATCGAGAGGAAGGTCTGCTGGAAGTTGCAAAGGCCGGGAACCGGTCTGCCGCTGTGGTCGAACTGGTAGAGGACCATGTAGGGCACGAAGGCGATCCATGCGGCGATCGAGAGGCGGCGGTCGCCGGGCTTCATGCCATTCTCGATGGCGAGTGCCAGCAGGCCGCCCGCGCCGAAGTAGTCGAAGGTGCTGGTGGTGATGGCCCCGGGGCGGATGATCTCCGGGAAGTAATCCACGAGGAGCGCGCGGGAGAGCGGCGCGACGAGCGACACGGCGACGAGGATCTTCCCCATGTGCCGCCAAGGCGTGGTGAAGATCAGGACCGGCCAGAGGAGGTAGAACTGCACCTGGATCGCGAGGGTCCAGTAGTGGGCCGTGCCGGGAGGGAAGTCCGGCAGGGAGGCCATGTGGAAATTCACCGTGTGGGTGAGGTAGTAGAGCGGGTGCTCGCGGATGTCCGGCGCGCCGACCAGCCAGGCGAAGAACATTGCCGCGTAGCAGGGCACCAGGATGCGGATGGCACGGCGTTTCAGGAAATGCCGGATCGCCATCCGCCGCCATGGCTTGTGCATCACCGCGCCCGCTTCCCGGTCGCGCAGGAGGCCGCGGGTGATCAGGTAGCCGCTGAGGATGAAGAAAAAGTAGAGCCCGATCTCGAAGGGGAAGGCGCCGCGCCATTCGGGGGGAGCCCAATGCTGCCACATCACGCCGAAGACGGCGAGGGCTCGCCAGCCGTCGAGTTGGGTATTTCGGGGTGAAGCCAAGGAAGTGGCGAAGCACTAATCACCCATCGCCCATCTTCCAATCCTCAATCGGAGTGCCGCTGCCCGGAAGCAGGAGTTCAGAGGCCGGAGGGGTGGCGCATGACGTGACCGCGACCTGCACGGGTCTCGGGCTTCCAGCGGGGTCCGCTGCGACCGCCGGGGCCGCCGGTGTCGAGGCGCAGGCCTGCGACGGTCATGAAGACGTGGCCGTTGCGGACGTACACCGTGATCCAGTCGCCTTCGCCCTTCTTGCCATAATTGAAGTAGCCCTTGCTGGGCATGGAACCCTTCAGCAGGCCGGACTCGCGTAAAACGTAGGAAACGGTACCGGAGCAATCGTAGCCGGAATCGTTCTTGCGGGCATGGCCGCCGCCCCACTTGTAGGGCTTGCCTTGCAGGCGGTTGCCTGCGGCGATCGCGCGCTTCACCTCGATGGGAGCCTTCTTCGGGGCATAGGCGATGCCGTCCTTCAGCATGGCGGTGCGACCGCTCTGGAAGCGGTAGGAAACCGGGTGCTTGGCCTTCACCTGCCGCGCGCAGGAACTCAGTCCGACGGCCAGAAGGAGCAGCGTGATGAGGGAGAAAAATCGTTTCACGGCGCGGACCTTAAGGATTTCTTAAATTTTTTCAAAATGTTTCTTCAAAGCTCCGCGAAGGCTTCACGGGGACTCGATGCGAAAAGGTTGCGACCGAAGAGCCGCCCCCGAATTTCAGGGTTGCGACTCCAGCCATTCAACCACCTTCGCCAAGGCACGGCCGCGGTGACTGAGGGCGTTTTTCACTTCCGGGCCGAGTTCGGCGAAGCTGCGGTCGTGCCCTTCCGGAGCGAAGAGGGGGTCGTAGCCGAAGCCACCCGCGCCGTAGGGGGCCTCAAGGATGCGGCCCTCGACGGTGCCGCTGAAATCGGCGAGGACCTTGCCGTCCCGGGCGAGGACCATGGTGCAGCGGAAGCGGGCACTACGGTCGGTTTTGCCAGCCATTTCGGTCATCAGGCGGGCATTGTTTTTCGGATGGTTCCCTTCCTCGCCGCCGTAGCTGCTGGACCAGACGCCAGGCGCGCCGCCGAGGGCATCGACCTCCAGGCCGGAGTCGTCGGAAAGTACCAATCCCGTCACCTCGCGACTGATCGCGAGCGCTTTAAGCGTGGCATTTTCGAGGAAGGTGCTGCCGGTTTCATCGACCGCGGGAAGCTCGGTGAAGTGGTTGGCATCGAGTACCTTGTATCGGTCGCCGATCATTTCCCGGATCTCCTGCGTCTTGTGGGCATTGCGGGTGGCGATGACGAGGACAGGCAACTCGGCGGGCATGCCCCGGAGTAGCCCGGCGGCTGCTGACGGCCAAGAT
>CAMLOZ010000286.1 GCA_946481625.1 uncultured Haloferula sp.
CGGGGCCTCGCTGGTCGCACTCCAGTATTCGCCTTCCACGAACACCATGCCGCCCGCGGAATCGACCGCCGTGAGGGCCGCGGCCGTTTGGCCCATCATGGTCTGCGCCCCCGCCCGCACCGGCAGGAACTGCGCCTTGAGACCCGCGCCGACCACGAACATGAAGAAGGCCGCGGTACACAGCGCGGAGGGCAGGAGGATCGTCCACGACAGGCGCAGGCCTTCCGTCTGATCGAAGAGCATGAAGCCGCCGAGGAGGAACGCGACGATTCCGCCGCCGGTCAGGACCCCGTGCGTCGGCGCGAATACGTCCACCACGAAGAGCGAGATCGCCAGCACGATCAGCGCGAGCCCCGCGGCATTCACCGGCAAGGCCGCGCCCAGATACAAAGCCAGAATGAAGGCAACGACCCCGACCACGCCGGGCAGGATCGCGCCCGGGTTGCTCAGCTCGCCGATGATCCCGTAAATCGCGATCAGCATCAGGAAGAACATCACCTCCGGGCGCCAGATCGCCTGGAAAGAGCGCTCGCGGGCGTTCATCGGGATCGGGGCGATTTCCGCGGCGGCGGTGGCCAGGCGTTTCCCCTGCGCCTCGCGGTCGTCGAGCTTCGCCATCAGGTCGGGGAGGTCTTCCGCCAGGATCTCGACCACCTTCTTTTCGAGCGCTTGGTCCGCGGTGATGCTGGCGCTCTTGCGCACCGCCTCCCCCGCCCACTCCACGTTCCGCTGGCGGCGTTGGGCGATCGCCTCGATGTAGCTGGCGGCGTAGTTCGTCATCTTCTCCTTCATCACGTCGCCCGGTTCCGCATCGCCCCCGCCGCCGCCCGCGGAAACGGGATGGGCGGCACCGATGCTGGTGCCGGAAGCCATCGCCGCCACGTCCGAGGCGAGGGTGATGAAGCAGCCCGCGCTGGTCGCCGTCGCGCCGGCGGGACCGACATAGACGATCACCGGCTTGGGCGAGGCATAGAAGGATTGGACGATCTGCTTGGTCGATTCGAGCAAGCCGCCCGGTGTATCGAGCCGCACGATCAGGCATTCATGGCCTTGCTCGCCGGTCTCCTTGATCGCCCGCTCCACGTATTCGGCCGTCGCCGGGCCGATGGCCCCCTCGATTTCGATCAAGCCCACCTTTCCGCCGTGGGCTGGCACCGGCGGCCAGAGCAGCAACCCGGCGATCGCCAAGCATTGCCAGCGATTCATGGACTACACTAAGCGCAAATCCTGAAAACTGCACGTTCCGTCGCGCAAAAGCCGCGAAGTTTACCGTGAGAGTTCGGCGAGATCCAGAGGAAGCGAGATGAACCGCCACGACGCCAAGGTCGCCAAGTTGGAAGGCAGGAGATTTCAACCGCAGATGAACTGGGATAGACGCAGATTAAATCCGCCCGCACGAAGCGACTCCGCCGGTTCGCTCATCCTCGGGATTTTTAACCTTCAATCTGCGTTCATCCCGTCCATCGGCGGTTGATTCTACCAAGTTTGGCCGAACCCGGTTGGGGGCGCTTTTCGGGGTTTTCGGGGTCAGTTCGTGAAGCTGGCGACGCGGGGTTTCACGAGGCGTTCGAAATCATGCCATGACAGTTTGATGATTTCGGTGTGGGAGCCGGCGTTGAAGGCGATCTCCGCCTGCGCCGCCAGGAGCGGGGAGACATAGACGGGCATGTCGTAGAGATTGCCGAAGGGCGGCATCGCCCCCACTTCGCAGTCGGGGAAGAGCCGCTTGAACTTGTCTTCGTGCGCGAGGCGCACGTCATCGGTCTGGGCCAAGTCGCGCAGGTCGTCGAGCCGGACCCGGTGGTTGGCGGGCAGCACGGCCATTGCCATGGCACCATCGATTTCGACCAGCACCGTCTTCGCGAGCATGCTTCCCGGGATGTGGGCCGACTGGGCCACTTCCGTCGCGGTGAAGGCGCGCGAGTGCGTGATGGTGACGTATTTCACGTTCTCCTTGTCGAGATAGTCCTTGAGTGATTTCGCAAGCATGGTGAATCCTCACTTTCCTTTTGTCCCGGATCGTTCCGGGGATGCAACGAGCAGTAAGTCCGCGAGACGCGCGGACACATGGTAGCGCAGACTTCGCGGTCGCAAGGCGAAGCCGGCGCGGGAATCGAGCAGGGGACTGCCGGTGAATCGGCACCTCCTTTCCGGTCCGTGGGGACCATCCCATCCGTAGGCTTGCTGGCGGGCGGGGTCAAATGGCTGCTCCCCGAAAACGAAAACACCCGCCCTGAACAAGGCGGGTGTCGGGAAAAAAGTGAGCCGGGCGATTTTCCAAATCTTCGCTCAACCTCTGCTCAGGCGTCGCGAGTTTTTGTGACTTGGAACCGTCCGGCTCTGGAAAGACCGGTCGCACGGAATCCCGGGCGTGCAACCGGTTTTTTTGAGATTTTTTTTCCGCGATTCACTCAGACATGGACCAGCACCTCTTCGGCGGGGAAGCGGACCTTCGGCAGGGAAGCGTATTTGTCCTCGGCGGAGCGGTAGCCGACGGTGACGACGGCGAGGGCAGTGAGACCCTTGGCCTCGAGGCCGAGTATCCGGTCGTATTCGGCGGGGTCGATGCCCTCCATCGGGCAGGCGTCGAGGCCCATCAGGGCGGCGCTGGTGAGGAGGACGCCGATGGGGATGTAGGCCTGCCGCGAGGTCCAGAGGGCGCGACCCGCGCTGTCCTTGCCATCCAGGACGCTGCCCGTGACCATGCCGCGGAATCCGGCGAGGTCCGCCATGGAAGCGCCGCGCACATCGGCGATGCGCTGCATGTAATGGTCCACGTCCGTCTCGGTGATGTCCTTCTTCGCGGCGAAGACAATCATGTGGGAAGCGTCGGTGATCTGGGGTTGGCCCCATGAGGCCTCGCGGAGCTGCTTGCGGACTTCAGGGTCGTTCACGACGACGAAGACCCACGGCTGGACGCCAAGGCTGGAGGGGGCGAGGCGGATTGCTTCCTCCAGCGCGGCCCATTCCGCGGCGGGGATCTTGCGGTCGGGGTCGAATTGCTTGGTGGCGTAGCGCCAGTTGAGTTGCTCAAGCAGTTGGTCAGGTGCGATCGTTTTCATCGGGCGGACCTTAGGCAGATCCGCTCCCTGCCGCCCAATGCCGGATTGTTGGCCTGAGCATGCCTGGGGTGGTCAGGGGCCGGGGCTGAAGGTTTTCCCGAAGAGGGGAAAGTGCTCCGCGCCGCGGGGGTGCAGGACGCTGTGGTAGAGGGTGAAGCCGGGGACTTCGAAGGTTCCGAATTCCTCGTCCGAGTGTTTCCGGAGGAAGGGCTGAAGGGCGGATCCCGGGAGGTCCTTGCACCTGCCGACGGTGACGTGGGGATGGAAGCGTTTGTCTTCCGGTTCCAGGCCGGCTGTTCGGGCAGCGGTTTGGACTTGGTGCTGGAGGTCGGACAGCTCGGGCGGGCAGGTTGCCAGGCCGGCCCATACGACGGAAGGGTGGCCATGGCTTCCGAAGCTGCCGAGGCCTTTCAGGGCGAGGAGGAAGGGCGGGGAGGCGACTTGGTCGAGGGCGTGGATGAGGGGCTGGAGGGTTTCTTCGGGGACATTGCCGAGAAAGCAGAGCGTGAGATGCAGGGCGGGGGCGGGAAGCCAGCGCAGGTTGGGGAGATGGGAGTCAAGGGCGGAGAGGTCCCGGGCGAGTGGAGGGGGGAGGTCGATGGCGATGAACATCCTTCGGGGCATGGGGGAATTTGGTGCATGGGAGGGTGAGTGCCATGGGAGAATCCGGGGGAGACGGGAGGGGAAGCTCGACGGCGATTTGCGGGAGGACGCGAGAAGCCGGAAGCACGAGAGTGCTTCCGCTACGCGGGGGAGGAAGGCCGGGGAGACGGGAGGATCCGGTGCGAACGCGTGAACGGAATGCCGCGCGAACTGCTTCTGCGGGCCAGTGGCTCCGCGCTCCCGGGCGCTCCCGGGCGCTGCCGCGTTGGGGCCAACGGGCAGAGCCTGAGGGATTGCCGCAACCTAGGCTCGCAGGAGATTCCAGGCGGTGACGAGGGCCTTGAGGCCGGCCATCTCGATCGAGGGATCGATGCCGCAGCCCCAGAGGATGCGACCATCATCGTGCTGGACCTGGACGTAGGCGGCGGCGCTGGCGTCCGAGCCGCCGCGGACGGCGTGCGAGCGGTAGTCGGTGACCTTGAAGTCCTTCATGCCGACGCTTTCCATGGCGTGGACGAAGGCGTTGATCGGGCCGTTGCCGAGGCCGTGGATCTTCTTCTCCTCGCCATAAAGTACGACGGTCGCAGTACATGCCACTTGGCCCTTTTCGGTCGTGTGGTGGATCAGTTCGTAGTCCTTCACCGCGAGCGGCAGCTCCACGTTCGCGAAGAGACGGTGGAAGGCGTCCCGGATCTCGTCGGGCGTCAGCTCGCGACCGAGTTCATCGGCCAGGTCGTAGATGCGCTTGCCGACCTGCGGATGCATGGTCTTCGGCAGGTCCAGGCCGTGCTCGCGATCCAGGATGTAGGCGATGCCACCCTTGCCGGACTGCGAGTTGATCCGGATGATGGCTTCGTACGAACGGCCGATGTCCTGCGGATCGATGGTGAGGTACGGGACGCCCCAGGGGATGTCCGGGTTGGCCTTGACCTCCTTCTCGCGGCGGTCGAGGCCCTTCTTGATCGCATCCTGGTGCGAGCCGGAGAAGGCGGTGAAGACCAGCTCGCCGGCATAGGGATGACGCTCGCCGACGGTCATGCGGGTGACGCGCTCGTAGACCTCGCGCAGGCGGGTCAGGTCGGAGAAGTCGAGGCCGGTGGGGATGCCGTGGCTGTTCATGTTCAGCGCCACGTTCACGATGTCGAGGTTGCCGGTGCGCTCGCCATTGCCGAAGAGCGTGCCTTCCACACGGTCCGCTCCAGCCATGAGGCCGAGCTCGGTGGCGGCGGTGCCGGTGCCGCGGTCGTTGTGGGTGTGCAGGGAGACGATGACCGAGTCGCGGCGGTTCAGGTGGCGGCACATCCACTCGATCATGTCGGCGTGAATGTTCGGCGTGGTCCACTGGACCGTATCCGGCAGGTTGATGATCATCTTCTTCTCCGGCGTCGGCTGCCAGACCTCGATCACGCCGTTGCAGCACTCGAGGGCGAAATCCAATTCGGTATCCGAAAAGGACTCCGGCGAGTACTGGAGGATCACCTCGGTCTTCGGGATCGTGGGCACCAGTTCCTTGACCAGCTTCGCGCCCTCGATGGCGATGTCGCGGATCTGCTCGCGGGTGGCATCGCCGAAGGTCACGCGACGCTGCAGCGGGGAGGTGGAATTGTAGATGTGGACGATCGCCTTCTTCGCGCCGTCGATGGCCTCGAAGGTGCGGCGGATGAGGTGCTCCCGGGTCTGCACCAGCACCTGGACGGTCACGTCCTCC
>CAMLOZ010000287.1 GCA_946481625.1 uncultured Haloferula sp.
AGGACCGTCGGCCGAAAATATCTTACATTCCACGTTCGAGATACTATTGACGACGAATTGAAGCTCGACGGAAGGGTTTGCATAGCCTTGGAGGCAATTGATCCCCGCTTCGCCCGAAACCACCTTCAACTCGCAGATACCATCGACAACCTGGCTCGCAGGAGGGCCATTCGTATTAGCCCCGAAATTGGCGACACTAAAATAGCTCGTCGAGGTTCCCTTCACCAACGTTAACTCCCACCAATTCCCTGCGGGATCGGGAATGATCGACTTCGCACCGATACTTCCCCCCGATGGTGGATAGACATTCCATCCGGTCGGATCCGTTCCGACTCCCTCCATCCTCCAGTTCGGGGAGATCCAGTTCTGGTTCTTCCAGATATCGGCAAACCGGAAGTGCTTCCTCAGGAAGCCCGCCTTGTAGCGCCCCAGGACCGACCCGGCGAGGGCGTTCGGGTGGATGTTGTCCGGAGTGTAGGTGGCGCTGCCGATTCCCGTGTCCGGCACGGTCTCGATGACATGCGCCCAGCGGCAGAGCGGCACGTTGCGCGCGCGACAGAAGTCCCGCAGGGCGATATTGTACTCGGCCACCTTCGCCTGCCGGCTCTCCTGGCCGCTGCCGCTCATCGGCAGCACCTCGAACATCAACGGCCGGATGCCCGCCGCGCGCAGCGTGTCGAAGGCGACGGCGCAGTGGGACAAGAAAGTGGCCACGGGCCGCAGTTGTGCCGCATCGTTCGTGCCGTACAGGATCGCGCAGGCATCCGGCGCGGCGGCGATGATCGCGGCAAGCCAGAGGACGTTCAGCTCGTCGCTGCGCTTGCCGCTGGTGGCGAAGGTCAGCTTGGTGCCGCTGCTGACCGGATCCCAGCCGCCGCCGTTGAAGCAGCGCGCCCAGCCCCAGGCACCGTTGGCGTTCATGACGTAGTTGCTCGCGGTGCTGGCACCGAGTTCGGTGATGCTATCGCCGAGCAAGGCGAGGCGGGCGAGCAGCGGCTTGTCCACGGTCCGGGCCAGACCCGCACCGCAGCCCGGCGAGCAACCGGAGAGGGGGAGCACGGTGTTCATCGGGCGATGCGGGTGATGCCGTACTCGACCACGTTGCCGGCATTCGCCGCCGTGCCGCTCGAGATGTAGATGTTGAGCTTTTCCGTGGCCGCGGTGAATTCCAGCCGGCCGCCGTTCGATACCGCGAAGTCGAAGACCACCGGCGAGCTGCCCGCCACCTCGCTGTAGAAGGGAATGGGCATCGAAAGCGGCGAGAGTTCGTCGAGGTGGAGCAACCCCGCATTGACGACGTCGCCGTAGAACCAGAAGAGATAGCGCGCGCCGGGATTCAGCGGTTCCACGATGGGGACGTTCATCCCGCCCGAGGCATTGAGTGTGATTTGAGCCATGTCTCCAGCATGACACCGCGGGGCCGCCCCGTGCAATCCGGCTTCACCTTGCCGACATCAAATCGGAAATTTCCCCTTTCGTCACACGCCGCCCGGATGCTTCCTGAAAGGAAAGTGAAGCATCATCGAAGACCGACCTTCATTTACAAATCTTCCATAATTCCTTGTTGTCTTTCATCCATGTTTTCCACAGCATGGAGATAAGCCGGGATGACCCGCCGGAGCTTCCGGAGGATACCCCTTCCCGCAGGATCCCATGAGCAAATTCGGACACTATGTCGGTGAGGTGGAGGTGAGGTGGCTGCGCCACGATGGCGACGACCGGAACATGCAGTTGCTGGCGGATTTCGCCTACGTGGACCAGCACGGGCGGCGCTGGGACGCGAGGAAGGGCAGCGTGGTGAACGGCGCCTCCATTCCCGGCGTGCTGTGGAGTTCGGTCGGCTCCCCGTACACCGGGGACTACCGCCGCGCCACCGTGCTGCACGATGTGGCCTGCGACGAGAAGAAGGCCGGACACGAGGACGTCCACCGCATGTTCTACAACGCGATGCGCGCCGATGGCGTCGGCTGGACGCGCGGCAACATGATGTATCAAGCCGTGAAGCAATTCGGCCCGAAATGGAACCTCAACGGCGGTGCCGCGCTATCGCAGCCCCGCCGCCGCGCGAGCGAGGAAGAAATGCTGCGCTATCTCGCGGCGGTGGAGCAGGCCGCGCGCGAGCTCGGGGAATCCGCCACGCTGGACGAAGTCGAGCGCCGCGCCGAACGGCTGGCCGCTCCCACCTCCGGCATCCCCGTGGCCGCGGTGCCATCCGCTCCGGGTGGCGTCCGGGCCTCGCGCGTGGGCGTGCGCCGTTCCGCCGCAGCCGATGTGCCCGCCCCGACACCCGCCGCCGGAAGCACGATGCTCGAGCTCGGCCCCCGCGAGACGAAGCGCCAGCTCGCCGGCACCTCCTCGCTGGCGGAGTTCCGCAAGGCCTCTCCCCTGAAGCATGCCATTCTCGAAAGCTCCGCCGCTTTCACCGCGGACGCGGATGCCGCACCCGCCGCCGGGGATCTGGATCTCCAGGCGCGCCTCCGGCTGGTCGAGCAGGCGCTCGTGCTCATCGAGCAGAACTATGTCCACCTGCCGATGAAGGAAGCCATGCACGCGGTCGATCCCGTGCAAAAGCTGCGCCTGCTGCGCGCCCGCCTGCGGAATGCCGCGCCGGACGCGCTCGATGACATCGCGCTCTTCCACCGCGAGCTTTCCACCATCTTCCTCTCCACGCGCGACCTCCACACGAATTACTTCCTGCCCGATCCCTTCGCGGGCCGCGTGGTCTTCCTCCCCTTCCTCGTGGAGGCCTTCTTCGATGACGACGAGAGCGGCGGCCGCCGCCGCTACATGGTCACGCGCCTCTTCCAGGGCTTCCAGGAACCGGGCTTCGTGCCGGGCGTGGAGATCCTGCGCTGGAATGGCATCCCGATCGCGCGCGCGGTGGAGATCAATGGCGACCGCTTCGCCGGCAGCAACCCCGAGGCACGCCGCGCCCGCGGGATCGAGACCCTCACCGTGCGCTCGCTCGTCCAGGAATTGCCGCCGGAGGAAGACTTCGTGATCGTGGAGTATCGCACGCTTGCCGGTGCCATCGCGGAGCTGCGCGTCGATTGGTTCACCTTCGAGCCCGGCGTGAACGGTGCCGCCGCCGGCACGAAGCTGCCGCCGGAGCTCGCCGTCGCCCAGGCAATCGATCTGGAGCAAACCATCGTCCGCCAGGCGAAGAAGCTGCTCTTCGCCCCGCACGCCGTCGCACAGAGCGCGAAGATGGCCAAGCGTACCGCTCCGCTCAAGGGCCAGGAGCTTGTCAGCCTGACGCCGGACGTGCTGGAGGCCCGGCCGGTCACCACCACCGCGGGCGAGTACGGCTACATCCGTATCCGCACCTTCTCCGTCGATGATGCGGACGCCTTCGTCGCGGAGTTCGTGCGCCTCGCCGGTCTCTTGCCGCAGCGGGGCCTCATCATCGATGTGCGCGGGAATGGCGGCGGGCTCATCCTCGCGGGCGAGCAGCTCCTGCAAGTGCTCACACCGCGCCGCATCGAGCCCTCGCTCTTCCAGATCCGGAACACGCCGCTGAATCTCGAGCTCGTCGAGCGCAACGGCTTCCTCGCCGCGTGGCGCGACTCGATGCGCCAGGCGATCGCCACCGGTGCCAACTACTCCGCGGGCTTCCCCATCACCCCGGTGGCGAAGGCGAATGAACTCGGCCAGCGCTACCACGGTCCCGTCATCCTCGTCACGGACGGCCTCTGCTACAGCACCACGGACATCTTCGCCGCCGGCTTCCAGGATCACGGCATCGGCCCGATCCTCGGCGCGGATGGAAACACCGGCGCGGGCGGCGCGAATGTCTGGGACCACAACCTGCTGAGCGATCTCCTCGCCGGCGGCAATTCGCCCTACCTTCCCCTGCCCTCGAATGCCGGCATGCGCGTCTCCATCCGCCGCACCATCCGCACCGGCCGCAGCAACGGCAACGTGCTGGAAGACCTCGGCGTCGTGCCCGACCACCCCTACCGCATGACGCGCCGCGACCTCCTGGAATCGAATCCCGACCTGATCGAAGCCGCCGCCGCCATCCTCGCCACCCTGCCCGCGCGGGTCCTGCGCGTGCAGGGCATCACCGCCGTGGACGGCGAACTGGACGTGACGCTCGAGACCCGCGGGCTCGACCGCGTGGACATCCACGAAGGCAACCGCCCGCTCGGCTCCGTGAATGTGGTGGACGGCACCAACCAGTTCTTCATCGCGAAGATCGACGGCGCACCGCTCCGCTTCGAAGGCTATACGGCCGGCGAACTCGTGGCGGCGCTGAAGTGGGAGTAGCAAGAACCACCCGCCGCATGAAAAAGGGGCGCCTGCCCCGTCACCGACGAGCAAGGTCATCGACATCGCCTCGTCGAGCTGGACATCGGTGATCGCATCGTCGGCGATCCCCTCCGGCAGGAAGCGGATCGCACGGCCCGACTTGTCAGCCTTGCCCGCCATCGCCCCGTCCAGCATCCGCAGAAAGGTGATCTCCTCCTCCCGGGTGATCCGCCCGGTCGCGCGGGCCTCGCGGCGGAAGCCGTGGAAGTCCTCGTGAAATACGGTGGCTATCGTACCATCGGCGTAGATCCGGTTGATCGTGTGCCGCTGCCGGCCCTCGAAGCGCGTGCGGCTTTCCCCGAAGATCTTTGCGGCGAAGTCCCCCTCGACCCCTCCCGCCTTCTCCGCCGCGACCAGTTGGGCACGGACTCTCCCGGCATCGGAGGCCGAGCGCCGCTCTATCTCCGTCACATCCATCGATACTCCCGGAAGGAACTCCACGGTGGTCTGGCGCCGCGCGCCGTCGCGCGTGGCCGTGGCCAGGGCAGCCTCCATCTGCGTGCCCAGCACCGCGATGCGATCGGCTTCCGCCGCTGCCATGCCGTCGAAGTGTTCACGCCCGATCCGAGCGCATCCCCGATCCAAGGCCGCCTCGTGCAGCTTCCGCATGCCTTCCTGCTGCCAGCTTGCCAGTCGCCGGCGCTGCTCCTCTTCCAGGATCGCCCGGTCAGCCCGCATCCCATCGCGGTGAGGAGCGCTCTTCGGCAGCATGGAAACCACCTCCGGCACGGGCCCCTCATCCGCCTCGCCGGATCCGGCTCCTCAGCCTCCCCGCCGGCGGAGGCCCGCCGGATCTCCCTCGCTGACGGCATGTCCACTTTCGCCGCGTAGTACGAGGCGGGTGGTAGTTCCGGCCTGCCGGTGAAATCCTCGGCCTGCCGGACCAATGTCTCGCCCCTCTCGATGCGGCAGATCTCCTTTTTCGAAGTCTTCCCACCGCGCCTTCGGATTCAAGCGGGCGAACTCCATGATCTGCACCCGGGCCTTTCCCAAGCGGATCCGCGCCGCCTTCCTCTCCTGCTTGCCTCTCTCCTCCTCCTGCGGATCGA
>CAMLOZ010000288.1 GCA_946481625.1 uncultured Haloferula sp.
CGGAGGGGCGCTGACTTATTCGTGGTACGAGGGCGAGCCGGGCGATACCTCCAAGTCGGTCGCGGCCATCCAGCGACCTACACTCGTCACCCGTCCGCTACGTGCCCCGGTCACTTACTGGGTCCGCGTTTCGAATGTCGCCGGCTCGGTTGATAGCACGGCGATCCCCATTTCCATCAGTCCAAGCGAGGCCAGCTACCTCAAGACCTCGGGTCTCAACTTCCGCGGCCAGTTGGGAGACGGCACGACGACCACGAGACCTCTGCGGGTGCAAGTGGCGAGCCGGGTACGGCAGGTGATCGGAGGAGTTTTCAACACTTACTTCCTGAAGGACGATGGAACCCTCTGGGGTGCAGGCTACAATCATGTGGGGCAGTTAGGCCGTCCCCCGACCACGACCGAGACTTTGCCCGTCCAGATCGCGAGCGAGGTGATCGACGTGGTGGCGGGGAATGTCTTCATCCTCTTCATCAAGTCGGATGGTAGTCTCTGGGGCCTGGGGTATAACAACCACGGACAACTCGGCACCGGTAACTGGACGAGCCGGAACGTGCCTTTCCAGATCGCTAGCGACGTGGTGCAGGCAGCCGGTGGAGAAGGCCACTCTGTCTTCCTGAAGTCCGATGGGAGCGCGTGGGCCATGGGCAGGGATACTGACGGTGAACTCGGTAACGGAGCGGCGGTCAACGGCGATGTGCTGGTTCCTATGCAGATCGCGATCGGGGTGGCGTCGGTTGCCGCCGGGGAGCACTACACGATGTTGATCAAATCGGATGGCAGCCTGTGGGCCGCGGGCAGTAACAGCAGCGGGCAATTCGGCGACGGCAGCAAAACCTCGCAGGCCGCGCCGGTCCAGGTCGGTATCGATGTGCTCAAGGTGGCTTGCGGGGACGACCACACCCTGATCTGCAAGATCGACGGCACGCTCTGGACCTGCGGAACCAACGATGCGGGTCAACTCGGCAACGGAGTTCCCAGCAGTTCTCAAGCGACGCCGGTTATGATTGCCCCGGATGTCGAGTTCATCGCGGCGGGAGTGGACTATAGCATGTTCATTACCCGCGAGCGTCAGCTTTATGGCATGGGTGCCAGTTCCTTTGGCCAACTGGGCGACGGTATCCTGAGCGCCCGCACCTCTCCGGTCCTGCTTGGAAAAGCCTATGCGGTGGCTTGCGGCGACAGCCATTCGGCAGTCCTCGATGGCAGACCGATGATCACGACGCCGCCCGTGCCAACTACCGTGGAAGTCGGCCAATCCGTCGAGCTGACCGTGAACGCGATGGGTCCCGGCCCGCTTTCGTATCAATGGTACCGCGGTGAGGCGGGAGACGGCAGCCAGCCGGTGGATGGCGCGATCACTTCGAGCTTCAACACCGGTCCGTTGTTGGAGAGCGGCAGCTACTGGGTCCGGGTCGCGAATCCCTATGGCGAGGAGTCGAGCCTTGCCGCGACCCTGGCCGTGATCGACCTCGGCTCCCCGGCCTATCTCGCTTGGGCGGAGTCCAAGGGCCTGAGCGGAAACCAGCGAGATACAAGGGCCGATCTGGAGGGCGATGGCTGGTCGAACCTGTTGGAGTATGCCTTCGCGGGCAATCCGGTTGTTCCTGGTGATCCGACTCATACGGTCACGGTCGGCCCTGGAGAAAGCGGTCCGAACCTCGTGTTGGTCCACCGACGAGCGATGGGTGCTGCCGTGACCTTCACTTACGAGTGGTCGCCCGACCTCGTGGCATGGCAGGCCTTTACCCCGCAGCTCTCCGTGCAGACGGAGGGTGATGAGGTTGAGCTCGTCACCGCCTCGCGCCCCATTGCCGCGGGTGAGCGCTCCGGCTTCGTGCGGGTGAGGGTGAGTGGGAATTGAGGAAGACAGCGCGTTCCATCGTAGCGGATTGCTTCGTGGCTCCTGCGGAGGACATCGGCGAAAGGGAACTTCACGGTCAGTTCGCATTCACCGTAGATTGATCGAGCTTTCAGCCCTCCGGGGGTGTTGCGTCGGGAGTCCTAGGCTTGCAGCCTCGGCTGGTATGGAGCGGGCCGTTGGCCCTGAAAAGCGGGGATTGTTCGTGCGCACGGTCTTCCCGCGGCCCTCCGGGACGCGGATCTTTTCGGGGCGGGGTCCGGTGGCGGTGCTTCGCTTGCGCACCGGCTTGCTCTGATGCTCCTCGGGGAGAAGAGGATCAGATTCCGGATTGGACGAGATCGAGGAGGAGACGGAATGGCAGGGGGCTGAGGGGGATGGCACGGAAGCGCTGGATATTTTCCGTGCTATCGCGGGCGTCCGGGGGTTTCTTTCCGGCGTCCGCTGATGAGTGATGCCCTGCCTGCAGATGAACCGAAGGTGACGGATGGTGCCATGACGCCTCCGCTTGCCGAGCCTGCGGCGGCGGAGGCGGCGGAGGTTGCCAAGGTGGAAGGGACGGACGCGACCGTGGCGGGGGTGGTGGAAGCGGGTGCGGATGCGCCTGCGGCAGTGGGGGTGCCGGGTGAGGCCGGGGCGGAGGAGGATCCGGGTTTCCGGAAGGATCTGCTGGTGCTGACGAAGATGCGGCTGAACGTGTTCGTGCTGATCACGACGTTTTTCGGGTTCTTGCTGGCGGCGCGGTCGGGAGGGCGGAGTTTTGATTTTGTTTTGCTGCTGCACACGCTGGTGGGCACGGCGGCGGCGGCGTTCGGGTCGGCGGCGTTCAACCAGGTGATGGAGGTGGATCTGGACGCTCGGATGAAGCGGACGGCGAACCGTCCGCTGCCGGCGCGGCGGATGGATCCGCTGTTCGCTTTCGGGGTGGGCTGGGTGCTTTCGGCGGGGGGGATCATTCACCTGGCGGCGAAGGTGGGGATGTGGCCGGCGTGGCTGGCGGCGGGGACGGTGGCAATCTACGTTTTCATCTACACCCCTTTGAAACGCTTCAGCAGCACCAACACGCTGGTGGGGGCGATCCCGGGGGCGATCCCGCCGATGATCGGGTGGACGGCGGCAGGCGGGCCGGTGGATGCGGCGGCGTGGTTCCTGTTCGCGCTGCTGTTCCTGTGGCAGCTGCCGCATTTCGTGGCGATCAGCTGGCTGTGTCGGGAGGAGTACGAGCAGGCGGGGTATCAGATGTGGTCGAACGGGGATGTGAGCGGGCGGCGCAGCGGCTTGCTGGCGGCGTTGTTCTCGCTGCTGCTGGCGGCGCTTCCGTTGTGGCCGTGGTTTGCGGGGTGGACGCCGGGGATCTGGGGTTACGTGGCGCTGGGCGGCGGGGTGCTGTTCGGACTGATGATGGCGGCGTTCGCGGGGCGCTTCATGCGCGACGGGCTGCGGACTTCGTTCCGGCGGTTGTTTCTTTTCACGCTGCTCTACCTGCCGCTTGAACTCGGATTGCTTGCCATCGCGTGGCGCTAGTCTAGTTTCCGCCGCCCCATGAGAACGCCCGCGCAGCATCTCGAACCGGCCGTGCGCGATCCGCGGAAATTGCGGAACACGGCCCTGATCCTAGCCGCGATCATGATCGCGAGCGCGGTGGGGATTTTCGTGGCCTACGTGAAGCTCGCGGAACGGCAGGCGAACGACGACACGCCGTCCTTCAAGGGCCGGATCGAGAAGAACTTCAAGGTCTGGCGGCAGGACGAGAGCGAGGGCGACATCGCGAGCATGGAGGGCGAGGTCATCGTCATCGCGCCGGTGCTGTTCAGCGAGCCGGAGCGGTGGAAGCACACGCGCGGGGTGCTGGAGCGGCTGTCGAAGCGCTATGCGGACCGGAAGGACTTTCACATCCTCTGCCTGACGATCGATCCGGAGAACGAGCCGCCGAAGAAGCTGGCGGAGTATTCGAAGGAGCTGGGCGCGACGCTGCCGCAGTGGTGGCTGGCGGCGACGCGGGAAGAGAGCACGCACAAGTTCCTGAAGAATGTGCTGAAGATGGAGACGATTCCGCACAAGAAGGACGGCAAGTGGATCTACGACGGCACGCTGGTGGTGGTGGACCGCGACCGCCACATCCGCAAGGGGACGGTGAAGATGAGCGACCGTTTCCGGACGGACGCGAAATTCGATTTCGAAGCGGCGGCCGCCTGGGGCGAGGAGCATCCGGTGGACGGCGACCCGACCCGCGTCTCGCGGGACCTTGAAGACCTGCTGATCCACGTGATCGACCACGTGCTGGCAAAACCCGTGACCAAGCCATGAACGACCGGGGGAAAATCGCGCTGATCTACGGCACCGTGGCGGTGCTGTCCGTGGGCTTCTTGAGCCTGGCGGTGTATCTGGGGAAGCAGGTGCCGGAGCAGCCGGCACCGGATTTCAGCGACGTGGGGGTCGAGAAGGAAGAGAAGCTCTTCCAGATCCAGAAGGATTTCAGCGGCGTGAACCAGGCGGGCAAGGAGGTGAAGCTCTCCGACCTGAAGGGGAAGGTGTGGGTGGTGTCGGAATTCTTCGCCGTTTGCCCGCATTGCGCGGTGCGGAACGGGGTGGAGCTGAAGTCGATCTACGAGCAGTTCAAGGATCACCCGGATTTCCAGATGGTGTGCATCTCGGTGGACCCGGAGACGGACACCCACGACAAGCTGGAGGCCTATGGCAAGGCGCTGGGGGCCGACCCGGAGGACTGGTGGTTCATGACCCATCCCAACTCCGCGGAGACCCACGAGTATCTGGAGAAGGAGCTGAAGTTTTTCGCCATCCGCGAGCGGACGGATCCGGTCGATCGCGAATCGAACGGCCGCTATGCGCATGACATGGGGATCACGCTGGTGGACCGCGAGTGGAACGTGATCGGCAAGTGGCCGCTCTACGACGCGAAGTCCGAGGAGGGCCGCAAGCGCGATCCGCACCTTTACGAGAAGCTCAAGAAGGAGCTCGAGGACCGCGTGCGGACGGAACTGGAAAAGAACGAGACCCCGGGGATCTGAGCCGATGACGAACGAGAAGAAGGAATGGCTGTCACGGCCCGCGCGTGAGGATTTGTCGAAGAAACTCGGAATCGTCGCCTGGGTGCTGACGGCGGTGGTGCTCGGCTTGGTCGGACTGATGCGGACGGTGCGGATCCCGCTGCCGGAGGGTGTATCCTTCGCCTTCCTGCCTCCGGTGCATGCGGTGCTGAACTCGCTGGTGGCGGTGGCGCTGCTGGTGGCGATCGTGGCGATCAAGCAAGGCAAGGTGAGGCTGCACCGCGGGGCGATCTTCGCGGCGATGGCGCTCTCGATCGGCTTCCTGCTGTGCTACGTGGCCTATCACTTCACCACCGAGGAAACCCGGTATGGCGGGACCGGCGCGATGAAGGGCGTTTATCTCTTTTTGCTGATCACCCATATCGTGCTCGCGGGGATCAGCTTGCCATTCATCCTTTTCACCTTCATCTC
>CAMLOZ010000289.1 GCA_946481625.1 uncultured Haloferula sp.
GAACGGGCGGCGGCGACCCGCTCGATTTCGGCCCGCAAAAGCGGGCGGAAACGCGGCAACTCGTCATCGGTGAAATGATGCAGGAAAAGATTCGCGGTGAGCACGCCGCAGGAACACCCCGCGAGGCAGTCGAAGACATCGCGCTGTTCCCAAGCGATCGCGGCGGGAAGGCCGGCGGGGCGCGGGGCCAGATCGCAACCGGTCAAGGGCATCCCGGGATCGCGCGCGGCGAGCCGCTTCAAAAGCGTCCCTTCTCCCGCCCCGATCTCGATCACGCCGCGCGCGCAAGCCTCCGGAAAGGCGCGGAGATTGCGCGCGATCCAGCGCTCGTTTCCCATCAGGAAGTTGATCATCCTCAGATCCCTGCGGCTCCGGATCACATCGGGATGATCCGGCGGCAACTGGTCGATGATTTCGGGCTCCACAAGGCGCTGCATCGCGGTTAGATCATGGTTTCACGCGATCCCATGCGCAAGGCCGCCGCCATCTTCCACCGATTTTTCGCCGGCCTCGCCTGCCTGCTGCTCACCGCATGCTTCGACATCCGCGAGGAGCTCTGGGTCCACCGCGACGGCTCGGGAAAGGCCGAACTGACGTACGTGATCCCGAAGTCCTCGCTGATGCTAACAGGCGGGACGGAGGGACTCGAGAGCAGGATCCGCGACCTCGTGGCGACCCAGCCGATGTTGAAGCTGGAGGCGTTGAAGGTGACCGAAGCCGAGCGGGGCGTGACGGTGGCCGCGACGGTCTCGACCGAGTCGATGCTCTCGCTCGTGGACTTGAAGAAGAGCGACGACATGCGGTCCCTCCCCGGCGCGGCCACCGACATCGCCGGGGACTTCGACGTGCGCCTGATCGGCCTGGACCTCGACTTCAGCCGCACGATCAAGGTGAAGGATGCGCTCGGGCTCGCCGCCATCGGCGTGGGCGCGGATGATCGGAAGAACCGCAAGCTCACCTACATCCTCCACTTGCCGAAGCGTCCGCTGGAGTCGAATGCGATGGTGATCGAGGACGATGGCAAGACCTTGAAATGGGAAGCCACGCTGGGAGAAGCGATGTCCAAGCCCCTGGTCACGAGCTTCCGCGCGCGCATGCCCGTGCCGGTCGCGGTGTGGTACGGCCTGGGCCTGGTCGTGGTGGCCTTCGCGGTGCTGGCAAGGAAGCTGTGGAAATGGCGGAGAGGACGGGCGGAGCGGGTCGATGTCGCCGATTAGCAACCCGTCTCGCTTTGAATCCGCCAACCCCCATCCGTCCGGGCCCTACGCCATCTCCCGGCGCAGCCGCACTTCGATTTGTGATTGGAAGATTAGTGATTGGTGATTGGTTGTGGATCTCCATCTTCCCACATCTTCTTGATGTAAAAGATCGTCTCCCGATCCTCCGCCGGCTTGTCCGCCTCCCACCACCCCATCATCCGGCACAGCGCCTTCACCGCCTCGATCTTGCTCACCATCCTCACCTTCACCCGCTCCTTCGCCCCGTCCCGGTACGCCTCGTAGGACTCCGCCAGCAGATGCCCCGCATCCACCATCCCCACCGGCGTGAAGAGGATCGTCGTTAGATAAAGGATCATATCCTTCCTCTCCAGGTCGAAGGCCGCCCGGTTCACCGCCCGCATCCGCTCGATCTCCTCCGCCACGTACGGCAGTCTCATCTGCTTCGAGGCATCGCTCGCATTGTGCCGCCCGTACGCCGCGCCAAAGGCCTCCGTCGGCGACGCCCCCGCCGCCACTCCCCGGGCAAATTTCGTCTGCTTCGAGGTCAGGCACCGCTTCCGCTTCTTCGCCACCTTCTCCTCCGCCTTCGCCGGATTCTCCACGCCCGTCTCCATGTCTTCCGCCATCCCTCCATTCTAACCGCCACCCGCCGTCCCCGGCAACACCCTCCCACCTTGCCGACACCAAATTGGAAATTCCCTCCTCCCGACTCAACCCGCCCTGGCTCAAAAGCCCAACGGGGCGGCGATGGGATAGCCCAGGGTAAGCGTAGCGCAATCCTCGGTTGCCGACACCATCAAACGTGCCCTGTAGGGGCACCGGGAGGACGGTGAGTTCTTACGGTGCTCCATTCGAGAACTGCGGGGCTCCCGATCCAGTCGGACGGTCGGGTATCCCTTCCCCGCAGCCTCGCCGCATGACCCGGATCCTCGCTGACCCGATCCCGCAGGGATCGCAGCACGGTAGCCGGTGGTTGAGCGCAGCGACACCACCGGTAGGGCGGAGCGCAAGATCATCGATCCCGAAGGGATCGCAGCCCGTTCTGATTCACGCGACACTCCTCACCTACTCCCCCCTCGCCTCATAAGCCCCCACGGGGCGGCAAGGAAATAGCCCGGGGCAAGCGCAGCGCAGCCCTGGGTCCGGCCCGACCCACCCACGCCCCCTGAAGGGGGGGCAGGAGGCCACGCTTCACCTCCCCATCCGCCTGATCCCCGCACTCTCGATCGCTTCCGACCTCCCGGCGCCGGAGGCGCGTCGGAGATTAGCCGGGGCGCGTGAGCCCCCGTTCGACTCGCTACCGTCTTCACATCTGCGGGCTCCCCGGCGGTCCGCCTGGACCCCGTCCCGTCCCCGGGGCCAAAGGCCCGCCACCATACCAGCCTGGGGCATCGCCCCGGGTCCGCATTCCCGGAGATCATCAGGGCTGAAAGCCCGTCCCATCCCGAAGGATCCGCGATTCACGATCACCCGGGGTTGTTGGCAAAATCGCCGCCCCATCAAAACGATAGGGCGTGGCGGCACTGTCGCGCCTTCACTCGCGCCACAATTCTTGAGGGCCAAAGGCCCGCCCCACGCCAGCCTAGGGCAACGCCCTGGGAAAAGCCCCCAAGGAATCATCAAGGGCTGAAAGCCCGCCTCATCACGAAGGGCCCGCTTGCAATACACGATCCCTGCCGCTCCGGGGGCGTCCGCCGCTGGGGCAGGGGAACCCCCCTCGCCACCCTCACCGCCTCGCCCCGTAAAGATCCTCCTCCTCCTTCAACCGCTCCCCCGCAAACCCCGGTGGCTCCTTCTCCGTCGCCGTCCACACCATCAGGCGCGTGTCGATCCCGCTCTCGTTGCGGAAATACGCCGTGATCACGCCCTCGCTCGGCTCCATGAAAAGCGGCAATCCCTTCGCCGCGTTGTGGTAGGGCGTATCCGCCCTCCTCCCGAACACCACCGCATGGCTGTTGTTCGTGATCACCTCGTTCTTCTTCGTCACCCAGCCCACCCACTGCGGCGCCTCGCTGCGGATCTCCACCTTCCTCGTCTCTCCCGCCTTCAATTCGAACTCCGAATCGAACCGACAATTCTTCGCGTAAGGCTGCTTCAGCCAATCCTCGTACCACCGCGCCTCCGCCTCCCGCCGCTCATACGCCCGCCAGCCACCGAAGGCCAGAATCGCCACCGCCACTCCCGCCAGCACCACTTTCGTTTTCATCCCTGTTGCCGACGATCTCTAACACCCCCTCCTTCCTGCCACAACCCGCGATCTTGTAACATCCTCCGGTCCCCGTTCCCCAAACCCGGTGGGGCCTCGGAGCATGGCAGGGACGCCTCTCCGAGGCGTCCGGCAGGTGACGGCTTCCCTGCTGGATCAGGCCCCTTGCCGCGGACCTATTCCCCTCCCACCCGGACCTTTTCGGCCTTCCCAGCCCTGGAAGGGCGTCACAGATTGGCCGGTGCGCGTAAGCCACCGGACCGGTTAAGCCACGAAAAACCATCCGCGTCCCGGAGGGCCGCCGGAAGGGTAGGGGATGGGTTAGCCGCCCGGAATCGAACCCGTCTTTCATCTCCACCACGGTGTCAGATCCTTCCGGATCACCAGCGGCTCGCTCGTCGTATAGCGTTGCTTTCCCTTCCAAGCCCGCGTCGTGAACCGCACCTGGCACAGGGCGTTCTCCGTGCTCCACCACTTGTCTTGGGGCCCGCGCCAAGCCTCCACGAAGGTCATCACCCTTGTGTAACCTTGGTCGCCCCAGCCCATTTTCCCCAGATTCATGCCCTCCACCCGGCTCACGTCCACCACCGTGAAGCCGGCCCCCTCCTTCTTCGCCACCACCAGGCACAAGGTCCTTCCGTTCTTCTCGAAACAAAGAGCCACCGCCTCCTTGTCCTCCTTCCACTTCGCCTCCTTCACCCCCTTCTCCACCGCTCCTTTCTTCACTCCCTGCTCCGTCGCATAGGCCCGCGCCATCCGGATCGCCTCCGCTTCCTCCTCGCCCCGGCACGGCATCAGGCAGATTGCCCATAGCATCAGCATCCCGATCACACGTCCTCGCATCATCCCCTAATCCCATCACGAACTCGGCCCCTCGCAAGAACGGAGAGTCGTACCGTCATCCCCCCAGCGCCGGAGGCGCGTCGGAACTTAGCCGGCCGGTGAAGTGCAGCGAAACCGGTGTCCCCAACCCACAAACCCACCGCGGTCCGGATCGCCGCATTCAACACGGTCTCTCTGACAGCTTATAAGCCCTTGGCGAGCTTGTCCAATCGATCAAACCCAGACCATCGCTCATCCTTCCGACACTACCCGGGTTCCTCGGCGAGCCCGATGAAGATGGCTCCCCTCAGTTGCCCACTTCATCGCTGAAAGGTGCATCTCGTCCATATTCCCGGCCCAACGATGAGTCCTCCTACGCCTGACCGAGGGCGCGGATGGAACTCGGGGTTGACGTTGTAGCGGTCATGACGGCTGGAACTGGAGGCGGGTCAGGCGTTAGGAGGGACGTCTTGTTCTGCCGTTGTTGGGCGTGGGTTTGGGGCGAGTCCGCGGATGACCTCAAGCCGATTCGGCGGAGCGGTTGGAGATAGAAAATCGGGAATTGTATGCTCAATTCGCCTTGGTCGATTCAGGAACTCAACCGGCCACTCTGTCCGACGCTCCTCAGTCACATGAACATAAACTCCCTCTGCGGTCTCGTTGATGTGCTCTCTCTGTAGAATCAGAGCCAATGGATCTTCAGTGCCCGGATTCGCCTTTGCAAATTCAAGTGCATCCTCGTAGGTCTCAAAGGGGTAGTAGTAATCCTCACCATTCAACTCGTCTGGTGCTCCGCGCTCAGGATGGCACCATACGCGATACTCCAACACCTCGTCCCATACGTAGCCGCCGCCAGCGCCAGCAACCGCCGGATATTCGCCAACCATCTCAGGGTCGATTGCTGGTGGGTAGGGGCTTTTCATTTTTTGGCAGAACGTCAAAGATGAGCCACGACGCGGCTGGCGTGACCCGTGCCCCGCACGGGGCATGCCAGTCGCGGCGTTGGCTCTGGCGCCTTGTTGGGCTCATTCTTCATCCGATTTTCGCCTTCAGGTCACTCGGGCAGTCGTCTGCGAGATG
>CAMLOZ010000290.1 GCA_946481625.1 uncultured Haloferula sp.
GGTAGTCCCCGAACACGAAGTCCCCTTCGTACTCCACCCACCCGCAGAGCCCCCCGAGCGGAAAACCCCGGTCGCCGAGCGGCGCCGCCGATCCCTTCTCCTGCGCGGCCACCAGCCTCGCCCGGTCTTCCGCGCAAAAGATCGACCCCCGCAAGACCTCCCGCGGTCGCGCCGCGATGATCGAAACCGGAGCCCCGTAACTCGCAGGCAGATTCCCGGACGTATCGAAAAAGACCAGCCCCGGCAGATGGCCGAGCGCCGCCGCGACCTCCACCGGCGTCATGCCTTCGAGCGGCATGGCGGCGTATCGGGTGGCCCCCTCCTGCTTCACGGCGGCAGGCATCGTCCCCGGAGCCCGGAAATCCAAGCCCGAAGTTCCCGGAGAAGCATATATCCTCCCGCCTTGCGTCATCCCGCCGGACTCCCTAGCGTTCGCCCCATGTCCGGCAACATGCGCCATTCCGAACTCACCTTCCGCCTCTCCTGCTGGGGCCTGGGCCTGATAGCGTTCGGCCAGTTGCTGATCGGCGGCGTGGCCGTCGCCGTCCGGGTCGAGAAGGCCCGCGAGGTCCGGACCGTGGAGAAGGTCGTGACCAAGATCGTAACAGTGGCCGCGGAACCCGCCCGACCGGTTGTGGCCGTGGCGCCGAACAGGCCGGTCCCGCTTCCGCCCCCGCCCACACCCGATCCTCTCCCCCCGGCCCGTCCGCTTGCGGCTCCGCCGATTGCCGATCCTGTCGTGGAACGCCTCGTCCAGGAGGCTCGCAGCGCCCGCATCGCCTCCGACACCGCCTCCGCCATCACCAAATTGGATGAGGCCCGCGCCGCGGCACCCCACGATCCGAACGTTCTCTACGAACTCGGCCTGCTCTATGAGGAAATGGCGGTATACGACCCCAACCTCGCCGATCAGGCCGCCGATGCCTACCAGGCAGTCTTCGAGCTGGGCACCACCGGTGCCGGTGCCCTCTACCAGATGGCTGCCCAGAAATTGCGCGACGGCATCGCGATGCCGGATCAGATGCGCGACAAGCTCGTCATGGGACGGCCCGTCATCTTCAAGGACAAGGCCTTCCAAGATGGTGAACGCACCGTCCTGACCATTCCGGTCCAAGCCGCGCCGGGTGCCGAAATCGATAGCCGCGATCTCGCCGTCGAGGTGAATTTCTTCGACGCGATGATGAAGGACGGGAAGAAGGAGATCGTTCCCGCAGCCCAAGGCCTTTGCACCACCGACTACAAGTGGGCGACCGGCGACCTCGATTTCGTCGGCGGCGAGGAACAGCTCCGCGTCACCTACCTGCTGCCACCGCAGGACAGCCAGCAGGAGCTCCTCTTCGGCAAGCGCAGCTACTACGGGCAGGTGGTGAAGATATTCTACAAGAACGAGCTGATCGATACCCAGGCCTGGCCGCGGCATCTCTCGTCCCACAGTTCCTCGGCCCCGCCGACGGAGGACGAGATCCCCCAGTTCGAGGAGTTCGACTTGGACAATCCCTTGCTTCAGCCGCTCGATAACGACACCCCACCCCGGATGCCCGATTTGAATTCTCCGGACGGAGCGCTTCCTCCTTTGCCCTCACGTTGATTCCATGGATGATCCCAGCTCCCGCGCCGGCACCCTGCTGGGCGATTACCGACTCGTGGCCCTCATCGGGGAAAGCCCCGTCACCCTCACTTGGCAGGCCGAACAGGCCTCGATCAACCGGCCGGTCACCCTTTTCGAGCTGAAGCCTTCCGCCTTTGACCGCCGCGAGGCGTTTCTCGCCGATATCCGGGTGAAAGCCGCGGTGGATCATCCGCTCCTCGGCTCTGTGTACGAGGCTGTCTCCACCGAGGAACATTGCTACGTCACCCTTGAGAGGCTTCCCGGTACCTCGCTCGAGGACCGCATGCACGCCCGGCAGTCGTTAAAGCCGGTGCAGGTTGCACAGATCCTCCGCCGCGTTGCCGAGGCGAACATGACGCTTGAGGCTGCCGGGACCTCAAGCGCTCCGCTCGGACCCGACGATATCTTCCTCGACGAGCACGGCGTCGTCCGTATCGCGAATCTCGCCCGCGCCGGGGATCGTCCGCCGGGTCTTTCCGCGGATGACATCCTCACGCTCGGCCGCACCCTGCCTCCTCTGGTGGCAGACGGTTATCCGGGAGCCTCCCGGATGGTGACGCTCTTCGCGTGGATGCGCGGCGAGAATCTCGGCCGCACGATGACTTGGATGGAAGTCCGCTCCTACGCCGAGCAGATCGAACAACAGCTCTCCGAGCCAGCACCTCCCCATACCGTCGCGCCTGCCACCGCCCGGGGAGTGGGTCGCAAGTCCCCGCTTCCGGTGATTCTTGGCGTCACTGCCGCTGCTTTCGTCATCGGGATAGGAATGATCGCCCTCAAGGGCAAGAATGGCGTGAAGGATTTCGCGGGCCAGTATCCCACTTCCGTGGTCGTTCTCGGCGGGACCCATCCCTTGGCGGATGGTGGCACGGTTCAATTGAGCGCCTTCACGATTGCCGGCCATGAGGTGACCATCGCCGAGTATGCCGAGTTCCTTTCCGTTCTCGCCAGCCTGCCGGAGGAACGGAGGGGGACCTACGATTCGCCCGAGCAGCCGGCACAAAAGCATGGCCATGAGCCGGAGGGCTGGACCGGCATGCATTCAGCGGCGAAGGCGGGCGGTCAGTGGGAAGGCCGCGCGATGAGCAAGGATTGTCCGGTGGTGAATGTCGATTGGTGGGATGCCCATGCCTACTGCACTTGGAAGAGGTGCCGGCTTCCCCAGCAGGAAGAATGGTTTGCCGCCCTACGCCAGAATCTCCCCGATCCAAAATCCCTGCGAGCTGCCGGATGGGGTGCGGTAGGGCAAATTCCGCCGACCGATTGCACACCTTCCGGGCTCCACGGCATGGCTGGCTCGGTTGCGGAATGGACGGCGAGCCGTGCGATCAACCCCGCCAATCCCTTGGGCGAAATGGGCTGGGTGATCTGCGGTGGCTCCTTCCTGAATCCTTCCTCGGGAGCGCTCACGCGCGAGTGGGTGGATTCCCGTGATCTCCGTCGCCCGGACTTGGGCTTCCGCGTGATCGAGCCTTGATCCCCGCTACTGCGGTTGGATCCATCCGGGGGATGATCGGGGCCCCGGCCGTACAAGGGTAGGCCGCCAAGGTCCCACCCCTGGCGGCCCGAATCTTCAACCCTCAAGTGTCCACACCCATGGACAGGGAATCGGATTTTGTGCTGTTCACCCTTACATGAAAACCGGCGCGTGGCGCAGTCTTCATGATCATAGACTCTTCAGTTTCTCGGACGTTCAAAGTTTCCGAGAAATTTTTGCACGAGCTTCTTGGCCACACGTCTGCCCTGTTCCGAGGCAGTTTCCCCGCGTCTCGTCGTACAAGGGAAGGCCGCCAGGTCCCACCCCGGCGGCCTCAAATCATCAACCCTTTCGTGTCCACACCCATGGACAGGGAATCCGACTGTTTGTGCTGTTCACCCTTACATGAAAACCGACGCAGCGCGTGGTCTTCAAAGGAGTAGACCATCGGATTCTCCGGATGTTCAAAAAACACTGATTTTTTTTTAAAGGCCATGTGCCCGAGCTTGCACGGAACTCCGGTCGATGGAGCATCCGTCGCATGAAGGATGCGCTGCGGATCGCCATCATAGGCTGTGGTTCCGCGGGACCGGCTGCGGCGACGCTGTTGCAGCGGCAGGGGCATCGCGTGATGCTCTTCGAGCGTGCCCCCGAGTGCCGTCCGGTGGGTGCGGGTTTTCTTCTTCAACCCTCCGGCTTGGGAGTGCTGAAAGAACTCGGAGTCCTTGAGCCGGTTCTGGCCCGCGGTGCCCGGGTGGAGCGACTTCATGTCGTCAACCGCGAGGGCGATGACGTGCTCGACCTCCGCTACGCGGAACTTGGCAGAGATCTCCATGGAGTGGGCCTGCATCGGCCGGTCTTGCTGCACTACCTGATCCGCACGATGGCGGATGCCGGTGTGGATACGCAGTGGGGCCGCGAGATCGCGGATGCGCGGAAGGAAAACGGGAAATGGAATTTGTCCTTTGCGGATGGGACGCGAGAGGGTGGCTTCGACCTGCTGGTGGCAGCGGATGGCGCGCGCTCCATCCTGCGCGGCAAGCTCGGCTTCCGGGGAATCGATCGCGGCTATCCTTGGGGAGCACACTGGTTTATCGGCGAGAACCGCGGTGCCTTTCCGGAAAGCGAGTTGTTCCAGATCGTTCACGGGACACGGAGGCTTCTGGGCTTTCTCGCGACGGGGACCGAACTCGAAGGTGGAGAGCCCTTGGTCAGTCTCTTCTGGAGCGTCAAACTCGCGGAGGATGCGGCCATCCGCTCCCGTTCGCTGCAGGAATGGAAAAGCGGGCTCCTCGCCGTTTCTCCCCGCGCGCAGCCTTTGCTCGATCAAATCACGGACTGGAGCCAGGTTCTCACCGCGCGCTACGGCGACGTCGGGATGAGCCGATGGCATGGGGAGGGAGCGGTGCTCCTCGGAGATGCGGGGCACGCGATGAGTCCCCAACTCGGGCAAGGGGTGAATCTTGCCCTTGCGGATGCCTCCTGCTTGGCGCGTTGTATCGCCCGCCATCCTCTTCAAGCGGCATTGGCGCGCTACAGCCGCGAGCGGAAACTGGCCTTGGCCTACTATCGCTTCGCCAGCCGCCAGCTCACGCCATGGTTCCAGTCGGACCACGAGTGGCTCACGCCTCTGCGCTCCGTTTTCTTCGGCATCGCCCGGCACCTTTCTCCCGCGAGGAAGTTCATGACCCGGACGATGGCGGGACTGGTGGGATATCCGGAACGCCAGAAATAGGAGGCCGCTTCCCCCCAGGGAAGCGGCCTCCGGATAAACGGATAAAGGCTGGGGCTGATCAGGCTTCCAGAATCTGATCCAGCACGTAGGGCAGGATGCCGCCGGCGAGGTAGTAGTCCACCTCGGCAGGGGTATCCAGGCGCACCTTGAGCGGGAACTCCATGCGCGAGTGATCGGGCAGGTGGGCGATCAGCAGCGCGTCTTGCATCGGCTTCAGCTCGCCGGCGATGCCGGTGATGTCGAAGCGGGCTTCGGCGAGGCCCTTCACCTTGTCGTAGTCGTCCTTGTGGATGAAGTTGAGCGGCAGCACGCCCATGCCGATCAGGTTGGAGCGGTGGATGCGCTCGAAGGACTTCGTGACCACCGCGGAAACCCCGAGCAGGCGGGTGCCCTTCGCGGCCCAGTCGCGGCTACTACCCATGCCGTAGTCCTCGCCGCCGATGATGATCAGCTTGGTGCCGTCGGCTTGGTAAGCCATCGATGCGTCGTAGATGAAGGTCGGCTTC
>CAMLOZ010000291.1 GCA_946481625.1 uncultured Haloferula sp.
TGCCTGCGCACCGGGATCACGCGCGTGCGCCATACCGGGTGGCCGCAGTGATCGTAGTAGGCGATGTAACGTTCCACATAGGCCGGCCCGCGGCACGAACGGTGGAACTCGACGTAAACCCGCGAAGGGCGGTGGTAGTGCCTCGCTTCCGCGGTGGGCGTGGAAATCATGGCGGCGATACCGAGGGTGAGGATTCCGATCAGCTTCTTCATGTCGTTGAATTGGGATTCACCGTTTCCGACGATATGCTGCCGCACTTATTCAAGATCGCCGTGGTTTTTTCCTGCGGTTCTTCCAAACGGAGCGTCCCTTTCCCATGGCGTGGAGGCCGATCGAATGGGATGGTGCCATTGAACGTCACATTGAATCCATCATGAACGATTTCAATTCATCCACAACCGGCACCGGGCAGCAATCCACCGGCGGCGCACCGCGCTACACGACTTTCTCCGAAGCGTTCCGTTCCGCACGGACGGACGCCGCATCCATCGCGCGGGAGGCCGCCCCCAAGCTGAAGCAGGCCCTTGCGGGAGCTGCTCATGACATGGCTTACGGGGCGGCCTTCGGCGCTTGCTTCGCCGCCTGCTTTGCGAAGGAGTTGCTCCCTTCCAGCGTGAAGGACACTCTCCGCCGCGGGATGCGCGATGGTCGCCAGGCCGCCGAAAAAGCCGCGACCGAAGTATCGTCCGCGCCCACTACTTCCGACATGCCCCCGCCGCTCGGCGCCTGAAGGCGAGCACCCCGCCGGTTGCTAACAAGCCGGCATGAACTCACATTCATGACGGCACCGCCGGGGAATGGCGGTGCCGTCATGTTGCTGTTTCAGGCGTGCTGGGGGGCTTTTTAGCGGCGACGGCGCAGCGCGAAGGCTACGCCCAAGAGGCCAAGCGCGAAGGCCGAGGGCTCGGGGACCGCGGTCACGCTGATATTGGAGATCGTTGCGAAATTCGTGCCGAGATTGAGCGCGGTCGCCGGCAGGATCGCGGAGCCCGTGAAACGAAGCCCGGCGGCCCCTCCCCCTACCGTCGCCCCGGTCTGGAAGTCCACGACCGCACGACCGGATTCGGGGGGCGAGCCGACGATGCCGAGCAGCTCTAGCCCGATGATGTTCACCAGCGTGCCGCCCTCCGCGGGGGCATCGACCGGATTGCCGGCACCGTCGAGCATCTCGATTCCGAAGGTCGGCGTGAGGCCGAGGGTGGAGTTCAGCAAGCCGTTGCTACCGTCGACATCGAAAATCACGCGATACACCGTGTTGGGCAAGAGGAAGAGCTCCTCGTCCGCCGCATCGAAAGTCGCGGTGGCCGACCAGCTCATGGTCAGTCCCAGTCCCACGCCGAGCGCGCCGAGGATCGAGTCCGGATCGTTGCTGATGTTGAACTCCAGTCCGCCGTTATCGAGAGCCACTTGCGCGCCCGTTTCCGCCAGCCGTACCTCGCCCAAGACATTCGATCCCAGCACGGCCCCGCCGGTGGCTTGGGCCTGCCAGTAGGTTCCGAGGGAGCCGGAGGCCGAGCCGCCGAGATGAACGCCGAGAAGCGTTCCGCCGGGAATCGGAGGGGGAGTGACCGTCACGTCGTCATCGGGCGGTCCAAAAAGCCCCGGGTAGTTGGAGCCGTCTACAAGCGTCTGGCCATGGGAGATTCCAAGGGTGGCGACCAGCGCTGCAGCGAGGAGGGGTGCGCAGCATTTCATGCACTGCGCACCATGCCGGAGCAGCCAACCATGTTCAACATGGCAGCGGGACTTTTTTCTTATAAGTAAATAAGAATGAATAGTCTAAACCTACGCGATCACGGAGGTTTCCCCGGTTGGGCACCGGAGACGGGGAGACCGAAGGCACCCCGGCTCCGGCGCTTGCTGTCCCCCCGGGTGCACTTCCCGGGGAATCTTTCTGCAACCGCTCGGGAGAAGGTTCACGGCCCGGTCCGCCCCGGGACACGGGCCGCCTTTTCACCGGTCAGTCGAATTTCACGCGAATGAAAGCCCTGGGTGTGTCCGGGGTCTGGTCCGGGAGCCGGAAAGACCGGTACTCCCAGCCGACCGGAAGGGCGGGCAAGTTCGAAACGAAAGGTTGGTTGGCCGTCACTTCGGAGATCGCGAGGTTCCAGGTCATCAGCTCGTAGGATCCTTCCACCCGGTAGTTCGCGCCGTCCTTTGCAGCCACCAGGTCTCCCCCGTCGGTGGAAAATTGGGCCCCGGCTCGAACCGGAATGGTCATGACAAAAGCGGAAGTCTGCGAGCCGCCCCCGTCCGGATCGCCGATCCGGAAGTCCACGTCGTCGTGGCCGCCCGAATTCGGATCAGTCGCCAGCGCGTACTCCTGGCTGTTCGGCTTGCCGTCGCTATCCGGATCCGCATTCGGATCCTGCATGCTTTCGTCCACGTCGTTCTCCTCCACCCACACGGTGTAGGGATCGACTTCGACCACGGTGAGGTTCGAGACCGTGGCGAAATTCGTGCCGACGTCGCTGATCGATGCCGGGAGCGTCGCCGATCCCGTGAAACGCAGGCGGGCCGGGGCCGTGGAAACGCTGGAGCCGGTGCGGAATTGGGCGGTGACCCGCCCGGTGCCTTCGGGAGCTCCTACCACCTCGATCTGTTCGAGCCCGATGATATTTGCCAAGGTGCCTCCTCCCACATAGCCCGCAGGCACGCTGGCGCCGTCGAGCAGTTCCACGCCGAATGACGGCGAGATCGAGAGGACCGAGTTCAGCAGGCCGCTGCCGCTATCGACGTCGAAGCTGACCCGGTACACGGTGTCGGGCGCGAGGGCCAACTCGTTGTTCTCGGCGTTGAAGGTCGCGGTCGCATTCCAGGTCAGGGACAGCCCCAAGCCCACCCCCAGCTCGGAGAGGATCGCTCCCGGGCTGCTGCTGAGGTCGAAGCGCAGCGTCGAGCCCGTCAGCTCGACCTGGGCACCCGTTTCGGCCAGCCGGATCTCGCCGAGAAGATTTGAACCCAGCACCGCACCACCGGTCGCCTGGGCCGTCCAATACGTCCCGAGGGCTCCTGAGGCGTTGCCACCGAGTTGCACGGCAAGGGGCGTGCCGGAAGGAATGGCGGCAGCGACGACCGTCACATCGTCCACAGGTCCGAAGAGACCGGGATAACTGGACCCGTCGACGACGGTTTCACTTGCCCTTAGGGAGGACGCGAAGCCGGTGATTGATACAAGCGTAAGGGATAAACAGCGTTTCATAGCAACGGCGACCCTCGAACCCCTTTGCCGTTGCCACAAATGACAGGTTGAACTTTCTACTTATCAGGCTATAAGTGAAAGTTAAGTTGTTGCCTGCAAAGAAGTTCTCTCCCTGTAAACTTCTTTGATCGTCATCGCGGTATCCAGAACCTTCGGGCCCATTTCCCCGGTCCGCAGGTGGATCGCGTAGGTGAAGGCATCCGGCAGCAGGAACTCGAAGCTCCTCACCATCCCCAAACCGGCCGTCTCGATCTGCATCCGCGCATCCGCTTCTCCCGGGAAAACGAGCACGCCGAGGCCGGAGAGACAGGCCTCGCGCGCGGAGATTTCGTCGTCGAAGGAGACCAAGTCCGGCGGCAGCAAACCGTAGGACTCCGAGCACCAGCATTCCAGAAAGGGAAGATATCCGGGGATCAGCTTCTCGCTCGGGACCAGGATGGTGGAGCGGAGGATTTCCGGGAAAAGCAGGCGCTCGGGATCGAAATCGAAATAGACCCGGTTCCATGCCAGCGTCGTCCCCCGTTGGCGATCCAGTTCCACCCTCTGCAGGGAAGCCACATGACCCGCCTGGAGAAAGGTGCCGGTCACGGCGATATCGATCTGGTAGTGTTCCAAGGCCTCGATCCAGTCCGGGAATCCGTCGGGATGCACGATCTCGATCTCGTCCTCACCGTTCGCGCGCAGACGGTCCGCCACCCGTTCGCCGGCGATCGAGCGGTCGACCATGACCCGCACGATGCCCTTGATCTCCCGCACGTGCCGGTCCATCCGGGTGCCCAGGCGCTCGTGTTCGGCCACGATGCGGCGCGCGATTTCGAGCAGTTCCTTGCCTTCGCGGGTCGGTATCAGCCCTTCGTGGGTCCTCAGGAAAAGCCGCAGCCCGGTGCTGGCTTCGAGTTTGGCGATGCGCTGGCTGACAGCGGGCTGGCTGATCTCCTGAATAGCCGCGGTCTCCGAGAAACTGCCGCGTTCCGCCAGGATCACGAACGTCTCAAGACAAGGAAGATCGGGATCCATCGGGAGGAGTTTTCAAGGCCCGCTCCATCTGATCCGTGATGACGGGGAGGAACTCGTAGGGATGCTGCCTGAGATAGGTCACGCAGAGGGGAAATCCGGCAACGGATTCGAGCGGGATGAAGCTGACTTGCGGGGACCGGCTGAAGGAAGCGGGTTGCACGCAAACGATCGCTTCGGTATCGCCCTCCGGACGCTCCTCCGCCCAGCGCATGAACTGGAACTGGGAGCACAGCCTGCCGCTGCCGGCTCCTCCGGCTTCGATTTTTCGCAACCGGTCCATGGCCAGCGAGTTCGTCGCGAAATCGGCAAGCGACCATTTCAAGTTGGCGAGCGAACTGGGGCTCAGGACGGGTTCGCCCTCGCGGGGTCGGGCACAAGCCACGTCGAACCGCATCGGCGGCAGGTTGCGGGATTCGAAGCGCCGCCCCGGGGTGCCGTCCAAGGCGAACAACATGTCGCAGCAGCCTGCCTCGAGTGCGGCCCGGCCGTCGTCGCCGCCGACTTCGACAAAGGAGATCCGGAACCGGTTGTCATTCCGGAGGGCATTGAAGAGGCGGCCGAAATGCCGGGTATTGAAGACATTGCGGTCCGCGCCCAATCGTAGCGTGCGCCCGTTGCGGTGGATCCGCTGCACGGACGCTTCGAAACGCCGCATTTCCTCCAGCAACGCGGTCATCTCGCGATCCAAGAGCTTCGCGGCGGGTGTCGGGCGGGCTTCCCCGTTTTCATGGGAGACAAACAGCCGGTCTCCCAATTGTTCCTCGAGGCTTTGCCAGATGCGGCGCACGTTCGAAGGACTCGTCCGCAACTCCAGCGAGGCGCGGCTCACCGAGCCCTCGTTCATGAGGGCGGTGAACGCACGCAAGTGCACGGGATCGAAATTCATCGCGGCGTGGGAGGAAGGGCAAACAACGGGGAAGTCAGTTAATTAGTAACAATTGATGATCCAAGGGTCAATAACGGTTAACAGGTTTTATAAATTTCCAAGCGGGTGAGAAGCAGGGTATTCGCGGCTCTGGCGCGGCTCCGCGGATAGCGCGAGTCATTTCTTAGGGGAGATTATTAGTTAAGATCTGGCGATTTTTTGTTTAATGAAACAGATCT